>CAMCWB010000011.1 GCA_945882315.1 Bauldia litoralis
CTGACGATCGGCGGCACCACTATCCGCTATGTCGGCGCCGGCGCCGGCGCGACCGCGGGCGGCGCCAAGGCGATCGTCGTCTTCGTGCATGGCCGCGGCACCGACCGTTTCTCCGGCACCAATGACTGGATCCACGGCGGCAACTTCAACCGCATCAAGAATCTGATGATGCTGAATGGCGGCGTCTATCTCTCGCCGAGCTTTCCGGATTTCGAGGCGAAGGGCGCCGATTCGGTGGCGGCGCTGGTGCTGCATTATGCGGCGCTGCCGCCCGGCGCGCCCGTGATCCTCGCCTGCGCCTCCTGGGGCGGCAAGATCTGCTGGCGGCTCGTCCGCGATCCGGGCGTCGGGCCGCTGCTCACCGGGCTGATGTTCATGGACGCCGACACCAATGACGGTTTCATCGAGACCGCGAAAGCCTTGCCGCCGGACCAGCGGCTGCCGATCCATGTCAGCAATTCGATGGGCGACAAGATCATCGGCTGGCGGAGCCAGCAGCGCTTCTTCCGGGCGATCAAGGACGCCGTGCCGGACTATCCGCTGCGCTTCACACTGTTCAGCGCCGGCACGCACGGCATCTCGCTCCGCATGACCGACTGGCGGCTGGCGATCAACTGGATACTCGCGTCACGGGACGGCTTGCCGGAAGATATACGTAGGGCGGATTAGCGAAGCGTAATCCGCCACTCCTTCCCGGCACGACGCGGCGGGTTATGCCTTCGGCTAACCCGCCCTACAGGCCCGTTAACGCGGCCAGGGGGTTTCGGCGACCGGCGTGATCGGCTTGCCGTCGGCGAACCAGCTTTTCAGGTTATCGACGACGAGCTGGCCCATGGCGTCGCGCGTATAAAGCGAGGCCGAGGCGACGTGCGGCAGGAGCACGGCGTTGGGCAATGCCAGCAGCTCGGCCGGGACCTGCGGCTCCTTGGCGAAGACGTCGAGGCCGGTGGCGAGGATGGTGCCCTTCTGCAGGGCCTCGATCAGCGCCGGCTCGTCGACGACGCTGCCGCGGCCGATATTGATGAGGATGCCGTTCGGGCCGAGCGCCTTGAGGACCTCGGCGTCGACCGCGTTCCGCGTCGCGGCGCCGCCGGGCAGGACGACGATGATGGTGTCGACATCGGCCGCCATCTGCTTCAGGTCGGGATAGTGGCGGTATTTGACGTCGGAGCGCGGGTTGCGGTTGTGGTAGACGACCGGCACCAGCATCGCCTCAAGGCGGCGGGCGATGGCCATGCCGATGCGGCCAAGGCCGACGATGCCGACCGTGCGGTTGCGGAGCGTGGCGGGCGTCAGGCGGTAGGGGCCTTCCTTCACCCAGCGGCCCTCGCGGAGATAGCGCTCCGAGGCGGAGAATTCGCGGACGGTCATGAGGAGAAGGCCGATCCCCGTATCGGCAACCTCCTCGGTCAGCACATCGGGCGTGTTGGTGACGACGATGCCGCGCTCGGCGGCCGCCTTGACGTCGATCGGGTCGTAGCCGACCCCGAAGCTCGCAATGATCTCGACCTTCGGCAGATGCTCGATAAGGGCGCGGTCGACCGGCGTCTGCAGGCCGGCGGCGATGCCGCGTACCCGGCCGGCAAGCGAGGCGACGAAGGCGTCGGGGTCGGCCGCCTCATAGCCGCGATGGATGGTGAAGGAGGCTTCGAGCGCCGCCATGATTTTCGGCGACATCGTCCTTGGAAGATAGATTTCAACGCCGGCCAAGATCGTTCCCCTGTTCTTATTCTTGCGCAATGTCGGACGGAAAACCGGTGACCACCCCGGATCGTAGTCCGGGGCATGCTTTTCCTGACATTGCTTTAGTTTCTTCGGATGCTTTCACGATAGAGAATATAGAGCCCGCTTGCGATGACGAGGGCGCCGCCGAAGAGCGTCGTCGGTCCCGGCCAGTCGCCGAAGACAACATAGCCGGCGATCATCATCCAGACGATCTGCGTATAGGCGAAGGGGGCAAGGACCACGGTCGGCGTCTTCTCATGGGCGACGATCAGGCAGTAATGGCCAAGCGCGCCCATGGTGCCGGTGATGACCATCGCCGCCATCACCGTCCAGTGCGGCGGCAGGGTGGCGACGGCCGGCAGGGTCGGCGTCAGGAGCACGGTCGCGATCAGCGTGCCGAAGATCAGCATGGTCGGGGCCGAGGTCGTCCCGGCGAGGAGCCGCGTCGTCAGCGAATAGCCGGCGTAGCAGATCGCTGCGCCGACCGAGAAAAGCGCTTCGACGCGGAAATTGGCCGGCGTCGGCTCGAGGATGACGAGGACGCCGACGAAGCCGAAGACGATCGCCGCCCAGCGCCGCGGGCCGGCCCATTCGCCGAGCAGCGGGCCGGCAATGGCGGTCACCATCAGCGGCGCGGCGAAGGCGATCGACACGGCTTCGGCAAGCTGGAGATACATCAGCGCCAGGAAGTTGAAGACGCTCGACATCATCAGGAAGAGGGCGCGGACGATCTGCACCACCGGCCGCTCGAAGCGGTATTCGGAGAGGCTCCGCCACGGCCGCAGGACGATGACGGCGAAGACCAGCGCGATGGCATAGCGCGTCCAGGCGACCTCCAGCGTCGGCACGAAACGGCCGGCATATTTGGCGGAGGTGTCGAGGATGGTGAACAGGAAGACGGCGAGGCAGATCAGGCCGATGCCGCGCAGCCGCTCGGCGGTATCCGCCTCGCTCGACGGCAACGATATCTTCGGCATGAAAGGGAAAGCCTTCGGGAAAAGCGGCGAGTCTATTCCCCCGTTATAGCGATCCGGCAAACGATGGGGAAAGAAGGTCGTGGGTCAGTTTGAGATTGTTTCCTCAGTCCATTCCCACGTGACAGGAGCCCAAGGCTGGGCGGATGCCCACGCTTTCACATCCTCAATCGAAAGATGCTTTCCGGAATAGAATGGTGAGCAGGCGTAGAGATAGCCATCCCTGGTTTCAGGAACGGGCATGCTCTCATCGTATTCGCCGGTGATTTCTCCATCTTCGGCATAGCGGGTGTCGGAGTAGCGTGCGGGGAAGGCATGAATTTCGACGCGATGAGGAATCGTGCCGTCGTAATACCAAGTGCCTATCGCTACTATCTTTGGCACCATGATTATCCCGTTCGCTTATTATATGGCCCGCGAACCATTGGCTCTCAGCTTCCTTGTCTCCGACCAGCGCAACGACGTCAAATTTGACCGCTACCGGAAAGAAGCAGTCTTATCGGTAGGATTTTAGCGGATTTCGACGAGGTTGTCGGGCTCGGGCGCCTCGTCCTCGGCATCGGTGCCGTCGGAGGGATCGGCGGCGGCGCCGAGATTGCGCTCGACCTGGCGCAGCAGCTTGCGGAGGCGCTTGCGGTCCTTGTCGTCGATGCCGGCCAGGGCATCTTTCTCGATGCGCTTCCACAGCTTGTCGATGAGGGCGATGGCGCGCTGGCCGCGTTCGGTCAGGAAGACCTGGGCCTGGCGGCCGTCGCCGGCCGAGGCGCGGCGCTCGACATAGTCCTGGGCGGCTAGCCGGCTGATCATTTTCGTGACGGTCGGCGGCTGGACGCCAAGCGTCGCGGCAAGGTCGCTCATCGACATGCCGTCATTGTCGGCGAGGGCCTTGAGGAGGCCTTCCTGGCCCGGGTGCAAGGCAATCCGGGCAAGGTGCGTGCCTGCACGGACGCGGTAGGCGTGTGCCGCCTGCGCCAACCGGAAAGTCACTGAACGGCGATGATCGAACCCCATAAGCTTATGCGTCTAAGCTGCCAACGTGTCGGTCTTATGACGGAACTTTCGCGGCTAAAAGCGAGCCATTGTCCTGGCGACCCGGTCGAGGAAGGCCTTGCGGACCGCCTCGTCGTTGCGGTTCATGTCGTAGAGGGCGAGATAGCGGGTCTTGGCGAGCGGGTGGATGCAGGCGCGCACGACCCGCTTGAGAAGCCGGCGCGGCGGATCGCCGACCAGGAAGGCGCGCACGCGGTCGCCGCCATAAGTGACCACGGCGGCGAGCTTGCGAATATTCTGCAGGTTCGGCCAGACCTGGCCGTTGTGAAGCTGGAACGAGACGCCGGGGAGGAAGACGCGATCGAGGAAGCCCTTGAGGATCGCGGGATAACCGAAATTCCAGACCGGGTGAATCAGGACCAGGGCTTCGGCGCGGAGCAGGCGCTCGACATAGGAATCAACGTTGCGCCGGTTGATGTCGAGGTCGTGATAGTCGATGCGCTCCTGCCGCGACAGGACCGGGTCGAAGCCTTCGGCATAGAGGTCGCAGTCGTCGACCTCGTGGCCGGCCTTGCGGAGCGCCTCGACGGCGGTGCGGTGCAGGGCCCCGACGAAGCTCTCCGCGACGGGATGGGCATAGACGACGAGGATGCGCATCAGCCAGCCGCCTGGAGGCCGGGGAAGAGATAGGGTCTTGCCCTGGTCGAGACCGAAATCGGGATTCTCCCAGCCGATCATCTTGCCGGGATTGAGGAGCCCGTCGGGATCGGCCTGGCGCTTGAAGGCGAGCTGCACGGCGTCGGTCTGCTTCATGCCGCCTTCTTCGAGCGTGTAACGGTGCGGGTTGAAGATCGGGCAGCCATTATCCTCGTAGATCCGGACGATCTCGTCGAGCCGCGCCTCGCCGGTGTAGCGGACGATCGGCAGCCCGAAACAGGTGACCTTGCCGTCGAAGCGGACGAATTCGAGATGGCCGGGCACCTCGTCGCCGAAAATCTCCGTGATACGGCGAACGCTTTCGACATGGCCGGGGAAGCGGTGCAGGGTCTGCAGATAGGTGATCGACGGATCGACGCGCAGGCCGCGCAGCGTCGTGTGGTTCCACGCAAGCTCGAAGACCGGCGGCAGGCCCCTCTTCTCCGTCTCGCGGGCGCTGTCGGAGCGGAAGAGGATCGCGGCATGTTCGCGGGCGGCGAGCGCCATGAAGGGATCGATGGCGTGGCGCGCCACCATGAGGAGGACGACGGACTGGTCGCGGCGGATGAATTTCTGGTGGCGCAGGAAGTAGTCGTGCGGCAGAGGGGCGGCGACCGGCGCGATCTCCTTGAGGAGGAGGCCGTCCTGATTGCCGACGACATCGGCGAAGCGCACGGCATCCATCCAGTCGTCGAAGCCGGCAATGACCTCGATCCAGTCATAGGCGATGTCGAGCGGCACATCGACCTCGGTGATAATGCCGTTGGTGCCGTAGGCGTGCATGACCTTGTGGAGGTCCCAGCCGGTCAGGTCGAGGATGCGTGGCACCGCCTCCATCGTGACGATGCGGAGCCGCAGCACGTTGCCGAGGTCGCGGAGGCCGCCCCAGTTGATCGAGCCGACGCCGCCCGAACCGCCGGCGATGAAACCGCCGATCGAAGCCGTGTTGTAGGTCGACGGATGAAGCCGGAGCTCCTGGCCGGAAGGGCGGGTCTCCCTGTCGATCGCCGCGAGGATCGCGCCGGGCTCGGCCCTGACCCGGCCGGGCCCAATCTCGATGACGCGGTTCATGTCGGCGAGGCTCATCACGACACCGCCGGCGAGCGGCATGGCCTGGCCGTAATTGCCGGCACCGGCGCCGCGGGCGGTTACCGGCACGCCGAGGCGATGGCAGGCGGCGAGAACGCGGATGACGTCCGCCTCGTTCCGCGGGCTGACGACGAGATCGGCGGTGACATGGTCGAGCTGGCGCTTGAGGACCGGCGAATACCAGAAGAAGTCGCGGCTCTTCTGCCGGACGATCGCCGGATTATCCTCGATGCGCAGGCCTTCAAGCTCTGACTTGAGGCGCGCGATGTCGGTCATGATGCCTTGCCCATGAGATCGTCGAGCTCGCGATAGTCGGGCAGTGTCCGGTCGATCGCCTTGCCCTTGCGGAGCACGGTGCGGTCGGCCTGCGGCCGGGCGAGGAGCTCGGTCCAGCTCCGCGCCCGGAAGAGGACGAGGTCGGCGGGCCGGCCGGGCACGATCATGCCGACATCCGGGCGGCCGATGATTTTCGCGGCGTCGGCGGCGACGAGGCGCGGCCAGTCGCCGACCGGATGGTCGAAATGCATTATGCGCGTCGCCTCGCGGAAGACCTCCATCATGTCGAGGTCGCCATAGGCATAGAAAGGGTCGCGCGTGTTGTCGGAGGCGACCGCCACCGGGATACCCCGGGCGCACATCTCATGGAGGAGCGTGACGCCCCGCCAGCGCGGCGTGCGGCCGGCATGGCGGTTCTGGAGATACATGTTGCACATCGGCAGCGAGACCACCGAAATGCCGGTTTCATGCAGGCGGGCGAGCGTCTCCTCGGCCTCCTTCCTGGGCTGCAGCGCAAGCGAGCAGCAATGGCCGACATTGATGCGGCCCTTGAAGGCGTGACGGGTCGCGGCGGCGGCGATGTGGCGAAGCGAGCGCGCTGCGGGATCCTCGCTCTCGTCGACATGGAAATCGAGGTCGAAGCCGGAATCGCGCGCCAGCCGGAAGACCCGGTCGAGCGCCCGGTCGAGCTCGGGAACCATGTAGGTGACGGCGCCGAAGATGCCGCGATACTTGCGGACGGTCGAGGCCATCGCGGCGAGGAAATTGTCGTCGAGGACGGCGTCTACTGCGAAGATCGTCACCGCCTGCAAGTCGATGCGGCCGGCCCAATCGGCGCGGACCTCGTTGAAGACCGGCCACGAGATCGCGTGCTGCGGGGCGATCGAGTCGATATGGGTGCGGATCAGCGCCGTGCCGTGCGCGTAAGCCGAGCGGAGCGCGAAATCCATGCGCCGGCGCACGTCCTCAGCCGACCAGTTGGCCTCGCGATCGGCCTGTGCGGCGTCGAGCGCGCCCTGGAAGGTGCCGTTCGGATTGGGCTTCCGCCCCCAGATATGGCCCTTGTCGAGATGGGTGTGCATGTCGACGAAGCAGGGCCAGGCCATGCCGCCGTCGAGATCGACACGTGGCGTCGCGACCGATGCGCCCGGCGCGGTGACGCTCTCGATGATGCCGTCGGAGACGATGATGTCGGCGCGGGCGAGGCTGTCGCCCGTCACGACGAGGCCGGGCGCCTCGACCAGCGCGGCGGGCAGGGTCGCGTTGGCGAGCACGAAGCGGTTCGCTTCCGGGACCGGTGCGAAACCCGTCTCCGCCATCTCAGCTCTCCCGCCGGACGGCGCTTTCGGGCCAGCGCCGCAGGAGAAGATACGAGATGAGGCTGGTCACGAAGAAGATGATGACGCCGGTCGCCGACAGCAGCAGGAGCGCCGCGTAGAGGCGTGGGATGTTCAGGCGGAATTGCGATTCCAGAAGCCGGAAGGCGAGGCCGGAATTGGCGCCCGCGGAGCCCGCGACGAATTCGGCGACGACGGCGGCGATCAGCGCCAGGCCGCCGGCAATGCGCAGCCCGACGAGGAAATAAGGGAGTGCGTTCGGAATTTTCAGGTGGAGAAGCGTCTGCAGCGGGCTGGCGCCGTAAAGCTCGAAAAGGTTGAGGAGATTGTGGTCGGTCGATTTCAGCCCCTGCATGGTGTTGGAAAGCACCGGGAAGAAAGCCACCAGGAAGGCGATGATGAGAAGCGCCGCGTAGGTCGTCGGCGCATAGATGATGATCAGCGGCGCGACGGGGATGATCGGCGTGACTTGCAGGATCACCGCGTAGGGATAGAGGGCGAGTTCGGCGAGCCGCGACTGCGCCATGACGATGGCGATGGCGACGCCGCCGAGAAGCGCCAGCGCCAGCGCCGATAAGGTGATCTCGAGGGTGACCCGGAGGGCGCGGAAGAGGATCGGCCAGTCATTGTAGAGGGCCTTTGCGACCAGCAACGGGCCGGGCAGCACGTAATGCGGCACATGGTTGAGGGTTACGTAGAGATGCCAAACCAGGATCACCAAGGCGAGCATGACGACCGGCACGACGATCTGGGCGATGCGGTCGGCGCGGCTCGCCGCTAGTGCCGGCGGGGGAAGCTCCTCGACGCTGTCTTGCGTATCGGTCATCGGGCGGGCGTCACGGTGCGACGGCCGCGGCGTCCATCGCGCCGTGGAGCGCGTCGGAGGTTCGGCGGCAAAGCTCGTTGTAGGGCGTCGAGGTACGGAACGCTTCGGTGCGTGGATAGGGCGTGTCGATCGGCAGCTCGCAGAAGACGCGGCCGGGCCGGGCCGCCATGACGACGACGCGTTCGGAGAGATAGACGGATTCGAAGACCGAATGGGTTACGAATACGACCGTCCAGCCGAACTTCTCCCAGAGATTCAGGAGGTCGTCGTTGAGCTTGAAGCGGGTGATCTCGTCGAGCGCCGCGAAGGGCTCGTCCATCAGGAGAAGCTTCGGCCGGGTGATCAGGGCGCGGGCGATCGAGACGCGCATCTTCATGCCGCCCGACAATTCGCGGGGGTAGGCGTCCGCGAATTTATCGAGGCCGACCATGGCCAGCGCATCCATGACCCTGGCTCGCGCGGCGGCGCGCGAGACGTGGGCGAGGCGAAGCGGCAGCCAGACATTGGCGAAGACCGTCGCCCAGGGCATCAGGGTCGGTTCCTGGAAGACGAAGCCGATCTCGCGCTCCGGCTTGCCCGATGCGTCGAAGCTGGCGCTCGGCCATTCGACCGTGCCGGACGTTGCCTCGCCGAGGCCGGCGATGATGCGGAGCGCCGTCGACTTGCCGCAGCCGGACGGGCCGAGAAGGCTCAGGAACTCGCCCTGGCCGACATCGAGCGACAAGTCCTTCAAGGCGACGGTGCCGTTGGAGAACACCTTGGAGATCGAGCGCAGCGACACGAGCGGCTTGCGCGCGCCCATGCGCGGGCCGGAGGTCGTGGCGGCGGTGGCAATGTTCAAAGGGCGGGCTCCGTTTTTCGCCAGGAAACGGCGTCGACAGCGTGCCGTCGAGCGGCTTCATTGAGATGGCGGGAGCCTGCCCCCCGCCAGAGTCGCTGTTGTCAGCCGCGTTCTATCGCGTTTCGGGCCGCTTGGAACGCTACTTCTTCAGCTCCATGCCGACGCCCTTGCAGACGAAGTCGTTGGTGTAGACCTTGGAAAGGTCGACGCCTTCAGGCACGGCGCCCGCCTTGACCATCTTGTCGTAGAAGGATTTCTGCACGGCTTCGTCGAAGCAACCGATCCCCTTTTCCAGCGCGAGGCCGGATTCAAGCATGCCGGTCGTCTTCATCTTGTCGATAGTGAAGGCGATCTGCTCGTCGCTGATTTCGGGATTATCGACCTTGATGGCGGCATTGCCGAGCGCGGGATCGCCGTGGAGGTAATTATACCAGCCTATGATCGTGGCATCGACGAAGCGCTGGATGAGGTCCTTGTTGGCGGCGACATAGTCGGTCTTCGCCTCGATCAGCGTCGAGGGCGTGTCGAAGCCGGCATCCGCAAGAAGGAATTCCTTGGGCCAGAAGCCGGCTGCCTTATAGATGCCGAGCGGCTCCGAGGTGACATAGCCCTGCATCGCCGACTGCTTGTCGACGATGAAGACCTGCGGATCGAAATTGTAGGGCTTGTACTGCTCGTCGCGGAAACCAGGAAAGGTCTGCTTCATCCATTGGAAATAAGAGGCGAAGCCCTCGAGGCTCATGAAGATCGTCGGCAGCTTGGCGAGGTCCTCGAATTTCTCGATGCCGGCATCGGGATGGACGAGGAAAACCTGCGGCTCCTTCTGGAAGATCGCCGCGACCTCGACCACCGGCACGTCCTACGCCTTGGCGTTCAGCGGCGCCAGCATGTTGCCGGCCATGAAGAATTGCACCTTGCCGGCGAGCAGCAGGGCGCGATTGTCCTTCTGCGGGCCGCCGGCAAGGATGGTGACCTTGAGACCGTACTTCTCGTAGGTGCCGTCGGCGACCGCCTGATAGAAACCGCCATGCTCGGCCTGGGCCACCCAGTTGGTGCCGAAGGAAACCTCGTCGAGGGCCAGAGCCGGCCCGGAAAGCGCCGTCAGCCCGCCGGCGAACAGGCCGCAAAGGAGCGCCCGGGTGGTTTTCATCTTTGTCGTTCTCCGCTCAAGCCAGATACTGCGTTATCAGCAAAAGACATGCCACCAAAACCCGGGAATCGCCTCACTTTCGGCCGGGCCGGGGTAGCCGGAGCGGCCCGTCTGGGTGGGCGGCACCAGCCGAACGTGATAGGCAGGCTGACAAAGCGCCCAGGAGCAGGTTTCGAGCCGATTGATGAAGCTGATAATCCAGATTCCCTGCTTCAACGAAGAGGAGTCCCTTCCCACGACACTGGCCAGCCTGCCCCGGCATGTCGACGGCTTCGACAGCGTCGAATGGCTCGTGATCAATGACGGAAGCACGGACAGGACGGTCGAGATAGCGCGGGCAAACGGCGTCGATCACATCGTCGATTTCGACGTCAACCGCGGCCTGGCGCGGGCTTTCATGGCGGGGATCGAGCGGGCCCTCGAAGAGGGGGCGGACGTCATCGTCAACACCGACGCCGACAATCAATATGATGCCCGGGACATCCCGGTGCTGGTCGCCCCGATCCTTGCCCGCCGCGCGCAGTTCGTCGTCGGAGCGCGGCCGATATCCACCATCGAACACTTCTCCGCGGCCAAGAAGCTGCTGCAGCGGCTCGGCAGTTGGGTCGTCCGCTTCACTTCGGCCACCGATGTCCGCGACGCGCCCAGCGGATTTCGCGCGATCTCGCGCGAGGCGGCGCTCCGCCTGAATGTCTTCGACGGCTATTCCTATACGCTGGAGTCGATCATCCAGGCCGGGCGGCTCGGCATCCGCGTCACGTCCGTGCCGATCCGCGTCAATGGCGAAACGCGGCCCTCGCGGCTCATCCGCAGCATTCCGCGCTACATCACGCGGTCGTCCCTCTCGATCCTCCGGTCGCTGCTCGTCTACAGTCCCGGCCGCACATTCGCGGCGCTCGGTGCGCTTCCCGTGCTGATCGGCAGCGGGCTCGCCGTGCGATGGCTGATCCTGTTCATGTCGGGCACCGAGCGCACGCGCCTTCCGAGCCTGATTGTGGCCGCGGTGCTCCTGCTTGTCGGATTCATCCTGTGGCTCTGTGCGATGCTCGGCGAACTCATCGGCATCAATCGCCGCCTGCTCGAGGACATGCAGCATCAACTCAGACGGGCGCGGCTCGGCAAAGACGACGGCCCGGGCAATGCCCCCTGATTCCTCTCGCGCGGCTCTTGCCCGGCAGGCGCTTGCCGAAATTCCCAAGCTTCTGACGCTGCTCGACCGGACGCCGGTCAGCCCGACCTATGGCTGCTTCGACCGCAGCTACTGGCACTACCGGATCATGGATTTCCCGTGCGGCATGTCGCAGGAATTCGTGCTGCCGCTGGCGCTGGTCTGGTCGCTCGACCTGCCGGACAATCCCTACAGGGGATCTGCTGCACTCCGCGAGTGGATCGAAGCGGGCATACGCTTCGCCGCCCGCGCCTCGCATGCCGATGGCTCGTGCGACGACTACTATCCCTTCGAGCGGGCGACCGGTGCCGCCGCATTTTCGCTTTTCGCCATGTTCGAGGCGGCGCGCATCATCGAGCTCGGCAAGGACGACGAAATCGACGCATTCCTGGTCCGCCGGGCGAACTGGCTGGCGGCCCATCAGGAGAACGGACAGCTCTCCAATCATGAAGCGCTGATCGTTGCCTGCCTGCAAAGGGCGGCGGAGCGCTTCGGTGCGGGGCCTTTCGAGACGCCGATGCGCGAGCGGCTGACGCGGCTCCTTTCCTGGCAATCCGCCGAAGGCTGGTTTTCCGAATATGGCGGCGCCGATCCCGGCTACCTTTCGCTGACCATCGGCCTCCTCGCCGATCTCGACCGGCGCCGGCCGGACCTGAGCCTCCGGGCGCCGCTTGCGCGCGCGATCGCCTTCTTCGCCGAATTCGTCCATCCGGACGGGACCGTCGGCGGGGAATATACGAGCCGCGCGACGCTCAATTTCTTCCCGCATGGCTTCGAGATCGCCGGGCGCTGGCTTCCGGAAGCCCTTTCCGCCAACGACAGTGCGCTGCGTCCACTCGCCGAAGGGCGCTCGCCAAGCTATTCGGACGACCGCATCATCGGCCATCACCTCTGGAGCTGGCTGTTCGCGTGGCAGGATTATTGTTCCGAGAGGCCTGTGGCGTCTCAGCAGCGCACCGGGCGGCAATGGTTTTCGGAAGCCGGATTGCTGGTCGACCGGCGCGACGGAATCGAGCTGTTCGCGGCGCTTCGGCGGGGCGGCGCCTTCAAGCTCTTCCGCGACGGCGCGCTTCTCGTCTCCGATACCGGGCCGAGCCTCCGCATCGGCGAGCGGGTGGCGGTCAGCCATATCGAGAGCAAGGCTCCGGGCGACCCGGGCGATGGGACGATCACCGTCGAGGGACCGATGGCCTTTGCCAAGAGCACGCGGCTGACGCCGTTCAAGAATGTCGTGCTCAGAACATTCATGCTCGTCTTCGGACGTTTTTTCCCGGACCTCGTCCGCCGTCTGCTCCAGCGCCTGCTGGTGACGGGACGGAAAGACGCGCCATTCCGTTTCCGGCGCAGTCTCGAGCCGAACGCGCAAGGCTGGACGGTGCGGGATGAAGTCCGGGCGGAGGGCGACTGGAGTTCGGTCGGCGCTGCCGGCATCGGTGGTTTCCAGACTTCCGTCACGACGGTCATGGCGCGCGTCTTCCGCAGCGAGCAATTGCAGCCTTGGCTGAAGCTCGACGACGAGGTGAGGCGTTTGAAGCGCGGCGAGCCGCTGGTCGTCGAGCGCCGGTTTGGCGGATCGTGATGCGGCGCACCGTCAGCATCGTCATCAGCCTCGGCCTGCTGCTTCTGCTCTACGCCGCCGTCGATGTCGGCGCGCTGATCGCGGCCATCGGCTCGGCCGACATTTTCTGGCTCGTAACGGGATTGCTGATGGTCGTCCCGCTGACGCTGGCAACGGCGTTGCGGTTCACGGCGCTCGTGATGGAAGCCCATGTCGGCTTCGCCGAAGCCAACCGCCTCGTCCTCGCAACGAGCACGCTCAACCTCTTCCTGCCGTCCAAGCTTGGAGATTTTGCCAAGGCCTATGTGCTTTCCGCCCGGCACGGCATGGAAGGCGAACGCGCGCTTTCCATCGTGGTCTTCGAGAAAGCGCTCGACATGGCGTCGCTTCTCCTCTGGGGGGCGTTCGCCTGCCTCTATGTCGGGTTCTCGAGGCCGGACGTGCTCGTCTTCGCGATTCCGGTGGTCGTGCTGCTCGGTCTGTCCCTATTGGTCATCCTGCCGCTGCCAGCTTTCGCTTGGCTGATCCGGTTCGTCGCGCGATGGCTTCCGAAAAGCATCGCCGGCAAGGCCGGGCGTCTTGCCGACAGCGCCGCCGGGGTTGCCGTCTGGTTTTGGCAAAGGCCGGCGCGGGCGGCCGGCGTTCTTCTCCTGTCGGTTCTCTTGTGGGGCGCGCATCTCCTTCAGTTCTGGCTGTTCACGAAGGCGATCGGCGGTTTCGTGCCGCTTCTCGACAACATGGCCTTCGCGACGCTTTCGATCCTGGTCGGGCTGCTGCCTTTCACCTTCGCCGGCATCGGCAGCCGGGACGTCGCGATCGTCTATTTCTATGGCCCCTATCTCTCCGCGGCGGCGGCGGCATTCCTCGGCATTTTGGCGACGCTTCGTTATGTCATTCCCGCAATCGCCGGCATTCCCTTTGCCGGCGACCTCGCGGCGGCCGCAGCTGTCCAGCGGTCTAAAGCCCGTGACGGCAGCGCCTATTAGGAGGCAGGGTGGGACGCGAATCTGAACGCGGTTGGCTTTGGCTGGCTCTCGCGCTCGGCGCCTCGGCCGGAATCGCAGCGCTTGCGGCGGTCGTTTTCCGGCCGCTGGTCATCCAGGACGATGCACGGCAGTTCGTCTTCTGGATGGCCGAGTGGCGCGACGAGACGCTTTTCCGCGGCGATCTGGTCGCCGACTATTGGCGCTCGGTTTCGCCCTGGCTCTATGTCGTCATCTTTCGCGCGGCGGATTTCGTCGGGATCGACCCGATCACCACGGTTCGCATCCTGCCGGTCATCCTGTTCCCGGCAAGCGCCTATTTCAGTTTCCGGTTTTGCCGGGCGATTTCCGACGAGCCGCGCCTTGCCTGCATGGCGACGCTTTTCCTGCTGAGCTGGCTGATTGTCGAGGATGGCGTCGTCAGCTCGACGCCGCGCGCCTTCGCGCCGCTCTTCCTGCTGGTCTTTCTCGACGGCCTGGCCCGCCGCTCGATCGTCGAGATCACCGCGGGGCTTTTTTGCCTTGCGGGCATCTATCCGCATGTCGCCCTCGTCGCGGCGACGGTGCTCTGCATCATTTTCATAGACTTCAGCGGCCGGCCGAAGCTGGCGCTGACGAAAGCCAACTTCGTTTTGTTGGCGGCGGGAGCGGTTGCGGTTATCGCCGGCATCGCCCCCTTCCTGTTTGAAAGCAGTCAGTTCGGCCCGATCGTCACGCCCGAGAGCGCGCGTGAATTCGTCACTTTCGGCCCGGACGGCCGGACAAGCCTGTTCGGCCGGGACGGCAGGATCGACTTTGCCTGCGGGATGCGAACCATCGGCATCTTTGACGGTTGCGACGGACTGAGCAGCCCGGTCTTCTGGCTGTGGACGGCGGGCGTGTCGTTGGCGCCGGCCCTCCTCTTCCTGCGCACCCTCAAGACCGGGGGACGGAGCGGCTCGCCGATCCCTCTCGCGGTCGTGCTGGCCGCCTTCGCCTGGTTCGCAATCGCGATCATCCTGGCCTTCAGGCTGCACATACCGAGCCGTTTTGTCGTGCGCACCGTGCCGATGGTGTCGTGGCTTTGTCTCGGGCTGGTGATCGGTACGTTCTTCCGGCACTGGCCGAAGCCCGGGACGCGCGGCGAGCGCTTCGCAACCTTTGCCGGAACAGGCATATTGCTCGCCCTGTTCGCCGGGCTTGCCCTGCCGCGAACCTTGGCGCATTTCAGGATTTGGCAGCACCCGGCCCTTGCCGAGGCGGTGGCGTCCTACCCGCCGGGTACTCTCTTCGCCGGCTTCGTCGAGGATACCGACTTTATCCCGCTGCTGGCCGAGCGACGGGTGCTTTTCAGCGTCGAGCTCGCCGTCGCCTATCACCTCGGCTACTACCGGCAGATCGACGCGCGGATGCGCGACATGGTCGAGGCCGAGCTGACCCCCGATCCGGCCGTGCTGGCCGGGAAGCTGGAGCAGAACGCGGTCGACATCTATCTGGTCAACAAGAATCGCCTCGCCGAACCGTCCATCGACAAGAAGTTTGCCCAGCAGCTCGGAGACTTCGTCCCGGAGCAGATCGCCAGGCTCGGCGGTGCGCCAACCGCGCTTTCGCGGCTCGTGCCGGCTTGCAGCCGCGGCACGTTCGACGGGGTCGAGGTGCTCGACGCCCATTGTCTGATCGCGGCCGCTCGATAAAGAGGCGCGTCCCCGGCTTGTCAGGGACCACCGGGAATCGTAGCGTTTCCAAACTGGGTAGGGCGGAGGAGCATTCCCGCTCCCCGGATATCCCGACGGACGTCGCGTTTGCGCTCGCAACTCAATCCCGCCAGCATCCGAAGGCCCTTCGCCCGTTACAGTCACGGGATCGAGATCGGCGAAGGAAGCCGTCTCGTGCTCTGTTCGGGACAGCTCGGCGTTGCGATGAACGAGGTCATTCCGGCAGATATCGAGGCGCAGGCGGCCCTCTGCTTCGACAATATCGCGGCGATCCTCGGCGAGGCCGGGCTGACGCTCGCCGATATCGTGCGGATCAACGCCTATGTGACGGCGCGTGAGCATATGGCCGGCTACATGGCGGTCCGCGACCGCTACGTCGGAGAGCCGCCGCCGGCCTCGACACTGATGATCGTGACCGGCTTCACCCGTCCCGAATTCCTCGTCGAAGTCGAAGCGATCGCGGCCGGCCCGGCCCGTTAGGAGCTTTCATGCGCGTCTGGATCAAGGATCCGCTTGCCATTCTCGCCGAGGGCGCCGAAGGCGGGATCGTCGTGCATCATGCCCAGATCGTCGAGCTGATCCCGCGCGGCGGACGCCCCAGCGGGGATATCGACCAGATCTTCGACGCCAGCCAGCATGTCATCATCCCCGGCCTGATCAACACACATCACCATTTCTTCCAGACGCTGACCCGCGCCCATCCCGCGGCGATCAACAAGGAGCTCTTTCCCTGGCTGAAGGTGCTCTATCCGATCTGGGCGCGGCATGTGACGCCCGACGCCTTCCGCATGGCGACGCGGCTGGCGCTGACCGAATTGCTGCTGTCGGGCTGCACTTGCGCCTCGGACCATCAATATCTCTATCCGCCGGGCCTCGACGACGCGATGGATATCCAGGCCGAGGAAGCGGCGCGGCTCGGCATGCGCATGACGCTGACACGCGGCTCGATGAATCTTTCGGAGAAGGACGGCGGCCTGCCGCCGGACTCGGTCGTCCAGGACGAGGACACCATCCTTGCCGATTGCGAGCGGGTCCTGTCGCGCTATCACGACGCCTCCGAGGGCGCGATGCTGCAGGTGGCGCTTGCCCCTTGCGCGCCGTTCACGGTGACCAAGCGGCTGATGGTCGACAGCGTCGGCCTGGCCGAGAAGTTCAATTGCCGGCTGCACACGCATCTCGGCGAGACCCGCGACGAGAATGAGTATTGCCTTGCCAATTTCGGCTGCCGGCCGGTCGACTATCTTGAGGAATGCGGCTGGCTGACCGATCGCGTCTGGCTGGCGCATGGCATCCATTTCAACGACGACGAGGTGCAGCGGCTCGGCCGTCACCATGTCGGGATCTGCCATTGCCCGACCTCAAACATGGTGCTTGCTTCCGGCCAGTGCCGGACGCAAGAGCTCGAGGCCGCCGGCTCGCCGATCGGCCTCGGCGTCGACGGCTCGGCCTCGAACGACAATTCCAACCTGATGGAGGGCGTGCGGCACGCACTGATGATCAATCGGTTGAGCTACAACGCGGCGCCGGTCACGCATTTCGATGTCTTCCGCTGGGCGACCGAAGGTTCGGCGCGCTGCCTCGGCCGCAACGATCTCGGTGCTATCGCAACCGGCAAGCAGGCGGATCTCGCGTTCTACAAGCTCGACGAATTGCGTTTCTCGGGAGCCGGCGATCCGCTTGCGGCGCTGGTCCTTTGCGGTGCGCATCGTGCCGACCGGGTGATGGTCGGCGGGCAATGGCTGGTCGAGCATGGCGATCCGATCGGCCATGACGTCATGCGGCTCCGCCATGAGCATGGCGAGGCAGCCAAAGCCTTCCTCGCGTCGCTTTGAGCTTGAGGTAGTCGTGATGCTTCCCCGCCGCCATTGGGCCGAGATGACGACGCTCGATTTCGGCGATCCCGGCGTCGGCGACTGGATCGCGGTGCTGCCGGTCGCGGCGATCGAGCAGCATGGGCCGCATCTGCCGGTCTATACCGACACCTGCATCGCCGAAGGACTGGTGCAGCGCTCCATCGATCTGATGCCGGCCGACCTGCCCGTGACCTTCCTGCCGGTGCAGGCGATCGGCAAATCGAACGAGCATATCTCCTTGCCCGGCACGCTCACGGCGGGCTGGGAGTCGACCACGAAGCTCTGGCTGGAGATCGGCGAAAGCGTCCGTCGCGCCGGCATCCGCAAGCTCATCATCATCAATTCGCATGGCGGCAACGTGCCGATGGTCGACATCGTGGCGCGCGAGCTTCGCGTCCGCCTCGACATGCTGGCGGTCGGCACCGGCTGGTCGCGCTTCGGTCATCCCGAGGGGCTGACGGCACCGGAAGAGGCGCTCTACGGCATTCACGGTGGCGACGTCGAAACCTCGATGATGCTGGCGCTGCGGCCCGATCTCGTGCGGATGGAACTGGCCGAGGATTTCCGGTCGACCCAGCTCGACCTCATCGCGGAATTCGCGCATCTGCGCGCCCACGGGCCGGTCCAGTTCGGCTGGAAGGCCGGGGATCTCAATGCCAAGGGCGCGGTCGGAAACGCCAAGGCGGCGACAGTCGAAAAGGGCAGGGCGGTGGTCGATCACCAGGCCCGCGCGTTTGTCGCGCTTTGCCGGGACGTGAACGGCTTCGATCCTGGCCGATTGCAAAAAGCCTGAGCCGGCCGGGCGCAAAGCGTAGGCGGATCACGTTATTTTCGGTCTTGCAATGCGCAGCGGCCCGGGTCGACACTCTGGTAACCTTCCAGGCTGCCAGACCAACGGGAAGCTGGCTGGGATATTGAAACGCGCCGGTTTCGGCGCCGCGTCGAGGAGTTCACGCATGAAACGCGCAGTGTATCTTCTGACTGCATCGATTTTGGCGGCCGGGCTGGCGACGGCCGCGGAGGCAAAACAGCTGGTCTTCTGTTCGGAGGCCTCTCCGGCCGGATTCGATCCTTCACCCTGGAGCGGCGGCAACGATTTCGACGCCTCGTCCCGGACGATCTATTCACGCTTGGTCGAGTTCGATAAGGGCAAGACGACGGTCAGCCCCGGCCTCGCCGAGAGCTGGGAAGTCTCCGCAGCCATCGGCTGAACCCCTATTATTCCAAACAAATCAGCGACTTACTGGCGGGACCAGAAATAGCTCCTACCAAGTATTCCTACCAATTCCTTGGCAGGAAGGGGCCCCAGCAGTCACCCGCCGAGGCCCTTGTCACAGGGTCTTTTCCTAGAACTTGATCGTCCCCGCCCTGACCGCCGCGCCCCACGAGGTCGTCTCCCCGTTCGGCGTGGTCAGCACCCACTTGCCGTTGCGCTCGGTGATCATCTTCCTGTCGCTGGCGCTCATCGTCTCAAGCAGCTCGGCCAAGCGCTCAGGGGCTTCAGTCGGCAGCATCTCCAGACGGGTCCGCGCTTGCTGCCCAAGGTTCCGCAGAAGACCCTTGTCGCCGCTCACGGTGGCTCTTCGGGCAACGGCGAGTTCGTTGTCGGTTAGCATCTCCTGCACCATCGGCACCGACGATCCAGCCCCGGCGAGTGTGTGCCCGGCGCTGGCAACATACCCGTCGATCACCGCTTCGGCCTGCGCCGTCGAGATGCCTTCAGGAAGATTTTCGGGGATAGCACCCTGCTCCGCGCCCGCCATGAGATATGCATTGGCCGCAGTAGGACCGACCGAAGCAATGATGTCGTTCATCGTCGCCCCTGCCGCTGCTACCGCTGCCACGGCGTCGGGCGCTGCTTCGCGCTCGGCATCTTCGGCGTCGGCCGCGTTGCCCGTCTTCGGTGCGTCGGGTTGGCCTGCCGGTCGGGGGTCCTCGCTATCGTTGGAGCCGCTATCGTCAACGATGATCCCGGCTGCAATCGCTGCGGCTCGCGTGGTTTCAGTGCCGTTGATGACGATGCGGTCAGAGGGGACCACTCGCGCCAACTGCACCTGTTGGGCTGCAAGGTTCTGAAGGGTCGGCGTTCCTCCGAAGCCGCCTTGATAGGTGATCCGGCTTTTGCCGCCGCCACCGTGGCGAGCCTCTTGTGCGATGCTGGGGGCTTCCGCCTTGCGCTGCATCGAAGCGAGTTCATCCGGCGTCGGTGCCGGGCCAATGTTCATTGATGAGAAGGTCGACATGGTTTGGTTGGTCTTTCGTTGTTTTGGTTTCTGTGTTTCAAAACGTGTTTCTCGTTTCAAAACGTAGGGTTTACTCACTCGCCAGCTTCGGCCGGCGGGTCTAAGTATCTGGTATGATTGGTTATTTCCTCGCTCAGGGGGTGCCCCGGAAACCTAGGGTCCCCGAAAGCTAGGCTGGGCAAGGGTTTGCGGCCCGTTTTCAGGCCGCAGACTGCACGCTGCAGGCCTAATCTTTGTAGTGAAGTGGTCCCTAAAGTCAGCCTTTCCGCCACTTCAGCCCACTTTATTTCCGGCCAGAGAGGGTCCTAAAAGGGTTCCTGTTCGGCAGGGGCTTTGCGGTCGTCCGCTCGCTCCTCTTCGGCCTCTTCAGCCACTTCAGTCATCGCCGCGAGGGTCGCGGGCGCCGGCCCGCTGCGGCTGATGTTCGTCGCGATCCTGCCGAACTGCATGGCACCGCTCATCGTCCAGGCGACGCTGTCCTTCTCGAACGCCATCCTCGAGGCCGCGGCGCTGGGCTTCCTCGGCATGGGGGCGCAGCCGCCGATCCCGGAATGGGGAACGATGCTCGCCTCGGCGCGCGAGTTCATCCTGCGCGCCTGGTGGGTGGTGACCTTCCCCGGTCTCGCGATCCTGCTGACCGTGCTCGCCATCAATCTCATCGGCGACGGCCTGCGCGATGCGCTCGATCCGAAGATGAAGCGGAGCTGAGCCGAAGGATGGCGCTCCTCGAGATCACCAACCTCTCCGTCGATTTCGGCATGCCGACGCTGCCGCTGCGCGCCGTCGAAGGCCTGTCGCTTACGGTCGACGCCGGCGAGGTGCTGGCGATCGTCGGCGAGTCCGGCTCGGGGAAATCGGTGGCGATGCTGGCGCTGATGGGCCTCCTGCCGTGGACAGCGACGGTCTCGGCCGAACGGCTCGCCTTCAACGGCATCGACCTGATCGGCATGAGCGCGCGGCAGCGGCGCAAGATCATCGGCAAGGATATCGCGATGATCTTCCAGGAGCCGACATCGAGCCTCAATCCCTGCTTCACGGTGGGCTTTCAGATCGACGAGACGCTGAAGACGCATCTCGACCTCGGCCGGTCCGAGCGACGCGACCGATCGGTCGCGCTTCTCGAAGCGGTCGGCATTCCCGATGCGGAGCGCCGGCTCGGCGCCTTTCCGCACCAGCTTTCCGGCGGCATGAACCAGCGCGTCATGATCGCGATGGCGCTCTCCTGCCGGCCGAAGCTGATCATCGCCGACGAGCCGACGACGGCGCTCGACGTCACCATCCAGGCGCAGATCCTAGACCTTCTCGTCGAATTGCAGCGCGAGACCGGCCTTGGCCTGATCCTGATCACGCATGACATGGGCGTCGTTGCCGAAACGGCCGAACGCGTCGCCGTCTTCTATGCCGGCCAGAAGGTCGAGGAACAGGCGGTCGCGGCACTCTTCGCCGATCCGCACCATCCCTATACGGCGGCGCTGCTCGCGGCGCTGCCGGAACGCGCCGAGGGGCGCAAGCTGCCGTCGATACCGGGCGTCGTGCCGGGGCCGTTCGATCGTCCGTCCGGCTGCCTCTTCTCGCCGCGCTGCCGGTTCGCGACGGCGCGCTGCGTCGAGAAGGTGCCGCCGCGGCAGGGGGCAATCGCCGGTTACGCGCTTTGCCACTATCCACTGGCGCATGGCAGGCCCGTCGGCCATCCGGGCCCGGTCGGCGAGGTGGCGGCATGACACATTCGCCCGGCGGCAACACGGTGCTCGCGGTCGACGATCTCAGGCAGGTCTATGAGGTGCCGCGCGGCTTCTTCGCCAAGCCGCTCCTCCTCAAGGCGGTCGACGGGGTTTCCTTCACGCTCGATGCCGGAAGGACACTGGCGGTGGTCGGCGAATCCGGCTGCGGGAAGTCGACGCTCGCCCGCATGGTGTCGATGATCGAGCCGCCGACCAGCGGGGCGCTACGCATCGAGGGGGTCGATATCGTCAGTGGCGGCAAGGCCGCGCGGCAGGCACTCCGCAGCCATGTCCAGATCGTCTTCCAGAACCCCTACGGCTCGCTCAACCCGCGCCAGAAGATCGGCACGATCCTCGAGGAGCCGCTGGTCATCAACCGGCCGGACATGCGCAAGGCGGCGCGCCGGCAGGCGGCGATCGACATGCTCGCCCGCGTCGGGCTGCGGGCCGAGCACTATCATCGCTACCCGCATATGTTTTCCGGCGGCCAGCGGCAGCGCATCGCGATCGCCCGCGCCCTGATGCTCAATCCGGCGATTCTCGTCCTTGACGAGCCGGTCTCGGCGCTCGATCTCTCGGTGCAAGCGCAGGTGCTCAACATCCTGGTCGACCTACAGAACGAATTCGGCCTCGCCTATCTCTTCATCAGCCACGGCCTGTCGGTGGTCCGCCACATGGCCGATGACGTCATGGTCATGTATCTCGGCCGCGCCGTCGAGCATGGCGCACGCGACGCGATCTTTGCCAATCCGCGACATCCCTATACGCGGGCGCTGCTCTCGGCGACGCCGGTCGCCGATCCGGCGCGGCGGAAGGAGCGCATCGCCCTCGAAGGCGAGTTGCCGTCGCCGATCAACCCGCCGCGCGGCTGCGCCTTTCATCCGCGCTGCCCGCTGGCGTTCGACCGCTGCCGCGTCGAGCGGCCGGAACTGGAGGAGAAGGGCGGGGTCAAGGTTGCGTGTTTCGCCGTCGATGCGGCAGGGCGGGTGGCGCCGCCGGTTGCGGCCGTCGCGTGACCGCCGCATTGACGTTTATCCGGCAACGCGCCACCTAAAAGATAACGGAGGCGATTCCAATGACGATCACCAGTGACGCAAAATCGGGCGATGGCCTGCTCGGCAAGCCCATCGATCCCAAGACGACCATCGGCCATGTCCATCTCAAGGTCGCCGACCTGGAGCGCGCGATCGGCTTCTATTGCGGCGTTCTCGGCTTCGAGGTGAAGGCGCGCTACGGCAACGAGGCGGCTTTCATCGCGGCCGGCGATTATCATCACCATATCGGCCTCAACACCTGGGAAAGCCTTGGCGCGCCGCCGCCGCCCAGGCGCTCGACCGGGCTTTTCCATACGGCGATCCTCTATCCGACGCGGGCAGCACTCGCCGATGCGCTCCGCCGGCTGATCGCGGCGAAGATCCCGCTCGACGGGGCCAGCGACCACGGGGTTTCCGAGGCCCTCTATCTCCGCGATCCCGACGAAAACGGCGTCGAGCTCTACCGCGATCGTCCGATGGAGGAATGGCCGAAGAATCCCGATGGCAGTCTCCATATGTTCACGAACAAGCTCGACCTCCAGGATTTGCTGCGCGAAGGGAAGTAAGAGGGATTTCACCTTCCCTAAACCTTGGGACCGGCAAATCACCGTTCCTCAGCGTTTTGCAACTTTTTCTGCGCCATGGTGCCCGTCACTATTCCTGATAGGGGCCGCCAATGTCCTTCCAGCACTACCTTCGCCCCTTGACTATAGGGACCTTGATCGTCGCTTGGGCGCACCCTGCCGGCGGGCAGGCCGTTCAGAAGCCGGCCGATGGCCCGACCGCAGCGGCGGTTGCCAATATGCCGGTCGACATTCTTCCGCAGATCATTCAGGCGCGCTTTCCTGAGCAGGTCATCGCCCAACTCATGGTCACGTTTCGTCTCGCGGATCGCGATCGTGACGGCCTCGGCCGTGCGGATATCGAGCGGCTTGAACAAAAAGAGGCCGTGGAGAGGCGGGCTCATCAAATCAGCCGCTTGCTGCGCAACGATCTGGACGGCGACGGACAGGTCAGCGAGGACGAAATTTTGGGCGCGGCCCGGATGGAGGGCGGTCCTGCTGGCGCTGTCGGGCAACGCGCGGCCGAGCAAGCCGTTAAAAATGCGATGCGGTCCGACAAGGACGGAAACCGCGTCATCACCTATGCGGAAATGCTGGCCCCTTTGGCGGAAGAAGGGCGTTCGCGCATGACGGCCAATTTCCTGGCAACATTTTTCGAAGCAGACCCGAATGACGATGGCCGTCTCACGGACCAAGAGTTGGAAGGACTTATCAGAGGCTGGTTCGCGGCAATCGACGTGAATAGCAATCGCTATCTCGACGAGGCGGAACTGGCAGAGTTGGGGCGAGCGATTGCGCCCGCGGTGGGCCTGTCAGCGGGCGCGCCGGCTGCAAGGCCGCCCTTCGTCAAGAAGCCCGGACCCCGTGATGCGGAAGGTTGCCGTCTGCCGAAGGCTAGGCCGGAGGAACTCGTCTTCGCCGCGGGAGTATATGAGGCCGATGCGGTGTCGACGATTGCGCTGGCGGGCCCGCATGAAGTGACCAACGTCACGCGTGTGGTGATCGCTCCCGGAACCCAGCCTGTCTATCTTTTCCTGAACAGCTACGAATCGATGGTCTGGGAAGTCGCGGGTGCTGTCGACCGAGTCAGTCGCGCCATCGTGACGTCGTTCCGGACGATAGAAGGCGGCAACCCCGCTGCCGGCGTGGTCGGATTAGATCGCGCCCGGATCATCTTCGTGGACAGGAAGGCGTGTGATCTCAAGCAAGCTTCCGTCAGGCGGGTCGATGACAAGCGCAGTTTCGAACCCGACCCCAGCCTTGCCATCGGCCGCGTGCCGGACTCCACCGCGCTCTTTTACTCGGTCGAAGCGATAGAATTTCCGGCAGCAAAGCCTGTCGCGGGAACGAGATCGCAACCGCTTCCCGAGGGTTTCGACAGCTATTTCTGGAAGCAGCACCTCCACTACACCCCGGCGGGCGTAAAACATTTCGAGCCCGAACAAATTATCTCTCCCGAGCCGCCCCAAATTTATGCCGTGCTGCCACAAATGGCCGGTGTGGCACAGCTCGTGGGCAATGGATCGATGGAATGGTCGGGTTGGAAATTGCGCATCGTCAAGTCCATTCCATCCGTGCCGGCGGGGATGAGCATCGGACTTCTCGCAAATCTTGTGATCGGGAAGGGTGTGACTCTGCCCAAAGGCAGCATCGGCGTCGGATGTCTGATCGAGGAGGTGACCGGCAAATACGTATGTGAGCAGGAGAAGCCTGCTGTCAGGCCGGCCGGGGCGGCGGTCGTGCCCGCCGCGACGCCATCAGTCGCCCGGACGCAGCCGCCGCCCGATGACTACGGATGCAGCCTGCCAAAGGCTCAGCCCGAGGAAGTCGTGTTTGCAGCGGGAGTTTATGAGTCGGATGCTGTGTCGAGCATCGCGCTGGCGGGACAGGGCTCTGTGACGAATGCGACGCGTGTAGTTATCGCTCCGGGTGTCCGGCCCGTCTATCTTCTCCTGAACAGCTACGGGTCGATGGTCTGGGAAGTGACAGGAGCCGTCGGCCGCGTCAGCCGGGCGGTCGTGACATCGTTCACGACGACGCAAAGCGGCAAGCCTGCCGCCGGCGTGATTGGGCTGGATCGTGCCCGGATCAGCTTCGTTGAGAAGAAGACCTGCGGCCTGAGGCAGGCTTCCAACAGGCGGGCGGAGGACAAGCGCAGCTTAGAGCCCGATCTCAGCCAAGCCATTGGGCGGACTCCAGATGTGATCGCTCTATTTTACTCGGTCGAAGCAATCGAACCGCCTTCTGCAAAGCCGATCTTCGGCACCAAGTCGCAACCAGCTCCCAAAGGCTTCGACGATTTTCTTTGGAGCCAACATCTTCAGTACAGCCCGGCTGGCGTAAAGACGTTCGATGCCCGGCGGATTATCTCGCCGGAGCCTCCGCAGTCTTATGCCGTCCTGCCCCAACTTGCTGGAGCAGCTCAGTTGGTAGGTGATGGATCGATGAAATGGGTCGGCGAGGAACTGCGCATCTTCAAGCAAATTCCATCGATGCCCGCCGGGTTCGATAGTGCCCTGTTCCTTGATCTCGTGCGCGGCAAAAAAATGAAGTTACCCGCAGGAAATTTCGGTGTTGGGTGTTCGCTGGCGGAGGCGACCGGCCAATGGGTGTGTGAGACGGGCAAACCTTCGACGGCACCCTTAGAGCACTAGGTGCAAAGCGGCGCCGGAACCCCTATATCATCGCCCCAACCCTTTATCCGGGCGGGTTTCCGCCCGTGAGGACCCTGTCCGATGCCCGAAACCCAGATTCCCGTAACGGTCCTGACCGGCTATCTCGGCGCCGGCAAGACGACGCTGCTCAACCGAATCCTCTCGGAGAACCACGGCAAGCGCTATGCCGTCGTGGTCAATGAGTTCGGCGAGATCGGCATCGACAACGATCTCATCGTCGAATCCGACGAGGAGATCTACGAGATGAACAATGGCTGCGTCTGCTGCACGGTGCGCGGCGACCTGATCCGCGTCGTCGAGGGGCTGATGAAGCGGCCCGGCGGCTTCGACGGCATTCTGGTCGAGACCACCGGCCTCGCCAATCCGGCGCCGGTCGCCCAGACCTTCTTCATGGATGACGACGTCAAGGCGCGGGCCAAGCTCGACGCCGTGATCACCGTCGCCGACGCCAAGCACCTCCTGCAGCGGCTCGAGGACGCACCAGAGGCCGAGGAGCAGATCGGCTTCGCCGACGTCATTCTCCTCAACAAGACCGACCTCGTGACGCCGGCCGAGCTTGCCGAGGTCGAGAGCCGAATCCGGTCGATCAACAGCCATGCGATCGTTTACCGGACGGAGCGCTGCGCGATCCCGCTCGACCGGGTGCTCGACCGCGGCGCCTTCGATCTCGACCGCATCCTGTCGCTCGACCCCGATTTCCTCGACAGCGACAGCCATGAGCACGACCACCATGACCATGAGCATCACGATCATGACCACGATGACCATGATCACGGCCATGATCATCACCATCATCACCACGACAATGCGGTGTCGAGCGTTTCGCTGCGTGGCGGTGCGCTCGATCCGGAGCTGATTTTTCCGTGGATTTCACGCATCACGCAGGAATTCGGGCCGGATATATTGCGTCTGAAAGGTATTCTGGCGCTCAAGGACGATCCCGAGCGCTACGTCGTCCAGGGGGTTCACATGATCATCGAAGGCGACCACCAGCGCGCCTGGCGCGACGGCGAAACGCGCGACAGCCGTCTTGTCTTCATCGGACGCAAGCTCGATGAAACGATGCTGAAAACTGGCTTCGAAGCCTGCCTGGCCTGATCAGCATGCCCGCCACACAGCAATTTCCGTTTGCGGCTTTCGTCGTCGAGGTTGCTTTTCTCGGCGACCACACAGTCTTCGCGCTCGGCGACGGATCGCTCCGCTGGGTCGAAGGCAATGTCGCCAAGAAGGCCGAAATCCACTCCGGCGCGATCCTTTCGGCGGCGCCGACCCGCGACGGCAAGGCGATGGTGACCGGCGGCGATGACGGCAAGGTGGTGCTCGTCGATGCCAGCAGCGCCGTCAAGCGCATCGCTCTCGTCGAAAAGAAATGGATCGATCACGTCGCCACCGGGCCGGACGGTGCGGTGGCTTTCGCGGCCGGCCGACAGGTTTTCATCCGCCTCGGCGACGGCCGCGAAAAGGTTCTGGATCTCGAGCGGGCCGTCGGCGGGCTCGCCTTCGCCCCGAAGGGGACCCGACTCGCGGTCGCGAGCTACGACGCCGTCACCCTGTGGTGGGCCGGCACCGACGCCGAGCCCGTCCGCCTCGCCTGGAAGGGCGCTCATCTTGGCGTTGCCTTCTCGCCGGACAATCGCTTCGTGGTCTCGGCCATGCAGGAGAATGCCCTGCATGGCTGGCGCCTGGAAGACGGTAAGGACATGCGCATGTCGGGCTATCCGGCCAAGACGCGGTCGCTCGCCTGGACGCCGAAGGGCCGCTTCCTCGCCACCTCGGGCGCCAATTCGGCCGTGCTGTGGCCGTTCCAGTCCAAGAACGGGCCGATGGGCAAGCAGCCGACCCTGGTCGGCGGCCGGGCGGACATGCTGGCGACGCGGGTGGCCGCGCATCCCCGCGAGGAGAAAGTGGCGATCGGCTACCAGGACGGCATGGTCATCCTCGCCGATATCGGCGAGCGCAAGGAAGTGGCGCTGCGCAAGGCCGGGGGCGGACCGATCTCGGCGCTCGCCTTCGACAAGACCGGCAAGCGTCTCGCCTATGGCACCGAGGACGGCACCGGCGCCATCGTCACGCTATGAGCACTATAGGATGCCCAACTCGGCAACAGCCGAGTTGGGTGTAGGCGGTGGTGGGGGCGAGACCTCGCTCCGAGTGTGCCGCCGCCCCCTCCACCACGCTGCGCGTGGTCCCCCTCCCCCGTAAACGGGGAGGACCCACGCCGCTGTCGCTTGACCTTCCCGCCCTTCGCCGCGACTCTGCCGCGTATGAGTCCGTCAGGAACTGCACCGCGCATCGTCATCGTCGGCGCTGGCTTCGGCGGCCTTGCGGCGGCGAAGACGCTCGGCGGCTCGGCGGCGCGCGTCACCATCGTCGACCGGCACAACTACCATCTCTTCGTGCCGCTCCTTTATCAGGTGGCAACGGCGGCGCTGTCGCCCGCCGACATCGCGCGGCCGATCCGGCGTCTGCTGGCGCGCTACCGGAATATCGAGGTGGTGCTCGGCGAGGCCGTCGGCGTCGACAAGGCGGCGAAGCTTCTGAAGTTCGCCGATGCGCCCGACATCCCGTTCGACGTGCTGATCCTGTCGACCGGCTCGTCCTACAGCTATTTCGGCCATGACGAGTGGGCGGCGGCGGCCCCGGCGCCGAAGACCATCGCCGATGCGCGCGCCATCCGCTCCAACCTCCTGCTCGCCTTCGAACGCGCCGAGATCGTCACCGACCCGGAAGAGCGCCAGGCGCTCCTGACGACGGTTGTCGTCGGCGGCGGCCCGACCGGCGTTGAGATGGCCGGCGCGGTCGCCGAGTTGACGAGGCATTCGCTGGCTCGCGATTTCCGCCATGCCGACCCGACCGCGGCGCGCGTGCTGCTCGTCGAGGCAGGGCCGCGGCTCCTGGCGACCTTCCCGCAATCGCTGTCCGACTATGCGCGGGACGCGCTGGGCAAGCTCGGCGTCACGGTGATGACGGGCCAGTCGGTCGAAGACATCAAGCCCGGCGCCGTGACCATCGGCGGCAAGGTCGTGCGCGCCGCCTGCATCGTGTGGGGCGCCGGCGTGAAGGCCTCGCCCGTCGCGGCATGGCTCGGCATAACGCCGGACCGGGCCGGCCGCGTCCCGGTCAATTCCGACCTGTCGGTGCCGGGCTGTGACGGCATCTATGTGATCGGCGACAGCGCGATGCTCGCCGACGAGAAGGGTGTGCCGCTGCCGGCGCTGGCGCAGGTCGCTAACCAGTAGGGCCTCTATATCGGCAAGGCGCTCCGACGCTCGCTGGAGAAGGGCACGGCGCCGCCGCCCTTCCGTTTTCACAATCGCGGCAATGCCGCGATCATCGGCAGGAACGCGGCGGTCTTCGATTTCGGATCGTTCCGGCTAAAGGGCCGCATCGGATGGATGCTCTGGGCCTTCATCCACATCTACATGCTGGCCGGCTTCGAGAACCGCCTGCTCGTCGCCATCCACTGGTTCTGGCTCTACCTGACCTATGAGCGCGGCGCGCGGCTGATCGTCGAGGAGAAGCCGAAGGCCTAGCGAGGGATGCGCGCTAGCCGTCGCTCCTCGCATCGTAGCGGGCGCGGGCCGCGGCGATTTCGTTCTGGTTGTGCTCGGTCCAGGCAACCAAGGACTGAATCGTCGCGTAAAGCGTGATGCCCATCGGCGTCAGCGCGTAGTCGACGCGTGGCGGCACGACCGGGTAGACGGTCCGCCGGACGATGCCGTCGCGTTCAAGCTGGCGGAGCGTGACGGTGAGCATGCGCTGGCTGATGCCGTCGATGTGCCGGCGCAATTCGGTGAAGCGGAGCGTGCGCCGCTCGAGCAGTTCGATCACCAGCAGGGACCATTTGTCGGCGATCCGGTCGAGGATCTGGCGGACCTCGCAATCTTCGCGGAAGTCCCATTGCAGGCATTCGCTGACGGTTCCCTCAGCGTGCGTCGGTGACTTTGAAGTGCCTTCTTCCATAGGGCGGCAGACTGCCTTAAGTGCCGGTCGGTTCCGAGCCAATGAGCCGGCGGAAAAAAGCTGTCCTGATCGTGCTGAGCGGGGCGCTTTTCCTCGAAGGCATCGATGTCGCGATGCTGAACGTCGCCCTGCCTGCCATCCGCGCCGAACTGGACCTGTCGACGCCGGTGCTGAGCGCGGTGGTGAGCGCCTATGTGCTGGGTTACGCAGGTTTCATGCTGCTCGGCGGCCGCGCTGCGGATCTTTTCGGCCGGCGCAGGATGTTCCTCCTGTCGCTGTCGGCCTTCATCCTGTTTTCCGGGCTTGGTGGGCTGGCGACCGAAGGCTGGGTCCTGATCCTTTCCCGCTTCGCCACCGGTATCGCCGCCGCCTTCATGACGCCCGCCGGCCTGTCGCTGGTGACGACCAACTTTCCCGAAGGTCCACAGCGCAACAAGGCGGTCCTGATCTATTCGGCGACCGGGTCGGCCGGATTTTCGCTGGGCCTCGTCGCCGGCGGCCTGCTTGCCGCCATCGACTGGCGCTGGGTGTTCTTCGCGCCGGTGATCCTGGCGACGATCATCTTCTTTTTGTCGCTTCGCTTCATCATCGACGGCAACGGCCGCGAGCGGCGGCAGAGCTTCGACATACCGGGGGCCGTGACGCTGACGGGGGCAATGCTGCTTGCCACCTATGCCGTCATGCGGCTCGATCAGCCGGCGGAGGGATGGAGCGTGACGCTGGCGCTTGCCGCTGCCAGCGCCATCCTCGGGTTCCTATTCGTGGCGATCCAACGGCGTTCGGTCGCGCCGCTGCTCCGCCTCGGCATTCTGCGCTCGGGCCCGCTGGTCCGCATCAATCTCAGCGCGCTGCTGTTCGCCGCCGCCTTCTTCGGCTTCCAGTTCATCGTGTCGCTTTATCTGCAGGAATTGCTCGGCTGGACGCCGCTGCAGACGAGTCTCGCGCTGCTTGCCATCGGCATCGACCTCTTCCTCGCGCCGACCGTGACGCCATGGCTCGTCGAACGCTTCGGCAACATGCGCGTCATCCTCGGGGGGCTTCTGCTTGCCGCCGCGTCTTATGCGCTGTTCCTGCGGCTCGACTTCGACTGGACCTATGCGGCGATGGTCCCGAGCATGGTGCTGCTCGGACTCTCCTTCGCCTTCGCCTTGGCCCGATCACCATCGCGGCGACGGACGGCGTGGCGGAAAGCGAGCAGGGGCTGGCGAGCGGTCTCGTCAACACAGCGTTCCAGTTCGGTGCGGCGCTCGGGCTTTCGGCGACCAGCGCGGTCAGCGTCCTTGGTCTCGGCGCCGGCGCCTCGCCCGAGGCCTATCTGGAGGGGATGCGGCTGGCGCTGGCGATCCCGCTGGCGGCGACCGCGATCGCCGTCATCGTTATCGCGACAGGCCTGCGGCAATGCCCGCAGGACAGGGAGTGCCTGGCTTAGGCAATTTGCACAGCGCTCGTGTGGTCGGGTCCTCCCCCGTTTACGGGGGAGGGGGACCGCCGTTAGGCGGTGGTAGGGGCGAGAGCTTGCTCAGAATATGCGGTCGCCCCCTCCGTCAGCGCTTCGCGCTGCCACCTCCCCCGCTGCGCAGGGGAGGACCAGGAACTTCTACCGCACCAGAATATTCCGGAACTGCCACGGGTCGCGGACGTCGATGTCCTCGGGGAAGAAGCCCGGCCGGTCGGTGAGCGGCGTCCAGTCGGTATAGTAGCCCTTGACCGGGCCGAGATAGGGCGACTGGACTTCGAGGCAGCGGCGGTAGTCCATCTCGTCGGTCTCGACGATGCCGGCCTTCGGGTTCTCGACGGCCCAGACCATGCCGGCGAGAACGGCCGAGGTCACCTGCATGCCGGTGGCGTTCTGGTAAGGCGCAAGCTGGCGAGTCTCTTCGACGGAAAGCTGCGAGCCGTACCAGTAGGCGTTCTTCTTGTGGCCGTAGACGAGGACGCCGAGCTCGTCGATGCCGTCGACGATCTCGCTCTCGCCGAGGATGTGGTGTTCTTCCTGCATCTTGCCGGCGCGGCCGAACATCTCGTACAGCGAGAGGACCGCGTCATTAGCCGGGTGATAGGCGTAGTGGCAGGTCGGCCGGTAGACGGCCTTGCCGTCCTCGCGGACCGTGAAATAGTCGGCGATCGAGATCGACTCGTTATGGGTGACGAGGAAGCCGTATTGCGGCCCGGGCGTCGGGCACCATGAGCGGACGCGCGTGTTGGCGCCGGGCTGGAGCAGATAGACCGCGGCGCGCGAGCCCTTCTTGTGGCGGCGGCCGTTCTCCGGCAGCCATTTCTCATGCGTGCCCCAACCAAGCTCGGAGGGCTGCATGCCTTCCGACAGGAAGCCCTCGACGGACCAGGTGTTGACGAAGACGTCCATCGGCTTCGGCTGCTTGGCGCGCTGGGTGTCGCGCTCGGCGATGTGGATGCCCTTGACGCCCAGCCGGCGGGCGAGCTTCGCCCAGCCGGCCTGGGTGGTGGGCTCCTTGGTCTTCACATTGGTGTCGGCCGCGATGTTGACCATCGCCTGCTTGACGAACCAGGAGACCATGCCGGGATTGGCGCCACAGCACGAGACGGCCGTCGTGCCGCCGGGATTGGCTGCTTTCTCGGCACGCACGGTTTCGCGGAGCGAATAATTGGTGCGCGCCTCCGGGCCCGCGGATTTGTCGTAATAGAAGCCCAGCCAAGGCTCGACGACGGTGTCGATGTAGAGGACGCCCAGCTCGCGGCAGAGCTTCATGAGGTCGAGCGAGGAGGTGTCCACCGAAAGGTTGACGCAGAAGCCTTGGCCGGCGCCCTCGGTCAGAAGCGGCGTCAGCAGCTCGCGGTAATTCTCGCGGGTGACCGCGTCATGCACGAAGCGGACATTGTGCTGCTCGAGCAGGCCGCGATCCCGGTCGTCGGGCGCAATGACCGTGAAGCGCGAACGGTCATAGCTGAAATGGCGCTCGATGAGCGGCAGTGTGCCTTTGCCGATCGAGCCGAAGCCGATCATGACGATGGGGCCGTCGATCCGGGCATGAATGGGCCAATCGGCCATTTCGGGTCTCCTTGAGCAGGCGGCTCTGTCGGGATTTGGGGCGCGCGAACGCGGGTTCGACTGGTCATCGGAAAATTGCCGGGAGGAGTCAACAGCAGGCCAACGGAGATGTGATCAGTGGCTCATTGAATCCGTGTGACGCTGCGATAGGTGGGCAGGTCGGGCGGCGTCTTCCCACGAGGATACGGCATGATCATTTCGCGGAAAGCGCCTCTTTATGCCGCACTTCTGCTTGTGCTCACATTCGGCGGAACGGAGGCACAGGGTGCATCCGGCAAGGCGGTGTTCGACAGGACGGTCGCGATCGTCAAAGAGAATTTCTATCGCCCGGCCGAACTCGGCGGTTTCGACGCGGATGTCACGGCGGTGCGAGCGGCGGCCGGCAATCTCGACGACAAGGCGGCGCTCGACGGTGCCATCGGCAGGCTGCTGGCCGGGCTGAAGACATCGCACACGGCGCGCTACACGTCCGACCGGGTCGACTATTACGAGCTTATCGACGTCTTCCGCTACAATTACCGCCAGCGCCTCCGCCAGCTCTATCCGCCCGAGGGCGAGATCACCTATGAGGGGATCGGCATCGCGACCCGGCGGATCGGCGGCACGCTCTTTGTCAGCGATGTCTATCATGGCGGCCCGGCGGCGCGCGCCAATGTGAAAGCCGGCGACGAGATCGTCGCGGTCGATAGGGCCCCCTTCGACGAGATCGGGTCCTTCAAGGACAAGACCGGCGAGGAAGTGGCGTTGACGCTGCGGCGCAAGGCGGATGGGCCGGAGATGACGATCCGCGTCCGAGTCGAAAAGCTGTAGCCCTCGGAAGCACTGGTCGACGCGATCTCGAAGAGCGTCCGCGTCATCGATCGCGGCGGCAAGCGGATCGGCTACGTGCGCATCTGGTCCTATACGGAGCAGGAGGTTGGCGACATCCTCAACGAGGAGCTTCGCGGCGGGCGGCTCGCCAATATCGACGGGCTGGTCCTCGATCTCCGCAGCCGCTGGGGCGGGGCGCCGGCCGATGCCGGCGAAATCTTCGTCGGCGGGACTTCCGACATGCGCATGATCGAGCGCGACGGCGACGCGCTCTACGTCAACACGCGCTTCGACAAGCCGCTGGTGGCGATCATCGACGAAGGCACACGCTCGGGCATGGAGATCCTGGCCGAGGGGCTCAAGAAGAACGGCACCAAGCTGATCGGTACGCCGACCGCCGGCGCGGTCGTCGCCGGGCGAGGCTTCCTGCTGCCGGACGACAGCCTGCTGGTGCTGGCGGTTGCCGATGTCATCATCGACGAGAGGCGGCTGGAAGGCGATCCGGTCGATCCGGACGAGACGGTGCCGTTCGACATCCGCTACGCCGACGGCGCCGACCCGCAGCTCGATGCGGCGGTGCAGGACATGACGGAGCGGCTGTCGGAGGGGTGATCCGATCTCAAAACCTCGTCCTTCCAGGCCCGGATTTTCCTTCCGTCCCTGTCCGGCCTTTGGCCGTCCCACGCTCTCTATGGCCGGGCACCTCAGGATGAGGTTTTGATACCAGACGCTCCATACGAGGCTTGATTACCGCCTCATCCTGAGGTGCCGCCGAAGGCGGCCTCGAAGGACGAGGCGGCCCGGGCGTCGGCTTACTCCACGCCTACTGCGCCGACAGCTTGTTGTCCTTGGCGATCTTGGCGATCGTCGCGACGGTCTCCTTGAGGAAGCTGCCGAAGGCCGGGCCGTCGGCGAGAGTCGCGTCGAGGCCCTGGTCGGCGAGGCGCTTTCCCGTTTCTTCGCCGTTCACCGCATCCGCGAGGCCCTTGTAGAGGCGATCGACGACATCCTGCGGCGTGCCGGCGGGGACGGCGAGGCCATACCATGAGCCGGTGTCGAAGCCCGGCACCGTCTCCGAGACGGCAGGCACGTCCGGCAGTTCCGGGGCGCGCGCGGCGGAGGAGACGGCCAGCGCCCGGACGCCGCCGCTCTCGATCAGCGGTTTCACCGAGGCGAAGGGCGCTGCCGAGAATTGCGTCTCGCCGGCCAAGACGGAGGCGAGCGCCGGGGCGCCGCCGTTATAGGGGATATGCAGCATGTCGAGGCCGGCCGCCGACTTCAGGATCTCGGTGGCGAGATAGGTCGCGGTGCCGACCGCGGCGGCGGAATAATTGATCTCGCCGGGCTTCGCCTTCACCATCTTCACGAAGTCAGCGAAGGTCTGCGCCTCGACCTTCGGGTTGACGACGTAGACGAAGAAGGACGACGGGAAGCTGCCGACCGGCGCCATATCCTCAAGGAAGACGTAGCCGCGCTGCGGATGCAGGGTTTCGGCTGCCGCGATGCTCGTATTGACGAGGAGGACGGTGTAGCCGTCGGGCTTCGCCTCGGCGGTCTTGGCGCCGGCGACCGTGCCGCCGCCTTCGGGCAGGTCTTCGATGACGACCGACTGGCCGAGCGTCTTCGACATGCCGTCGGCAATGACGCGGCCGACGATGTCGGAGGCGCTGCCGGCCGAGCCGGGGACGATCAGGGTCACCGGGGCGGTCGGGAAATCCTGGGCGAGGCTCGTGCCGGACAGCGGCAGGAGCGCCGTCGTGGCGATCATCAGGGAACGAAACATTCTTACATATCCTCCGTCTTCTTGGCTTGAGCGGTTTCTCAGGGAACCGCCTTGCGACGGTTTTACGCCGGCCCGGCGCCGCACTCCACGATCATTTCGCCACGGTGCGCGACGGCTTGGAATCACTATCTATAAATTGCCCTATAACCTTGCCTTCGCCCCCTGGATTCAACAGATCGAGACCTGCACATGACCGAGACCGCCGGAAATCCGTTGCTTGAACCCTGGACCGGGCCGTTTGGCGCGCCGCCCTTCATGGATGTCGAGGTCGCGCATTTCCGGCCGGCGCTCGACACCGGCATGACAGAGCAGCGAGCCGAGATCGATGCGATCGCCGACAACCCGGCGGCCGCGACCTTCGACAACACGATCGTGGCGCTAGAGACGAGCGGCTTCAATCTCGACCGGGTCTGCAGCGTCTTCTTCAATCTCTCCGGTTCGCACACCAATGACGAGATCCAGGCGATCGAGCGCGACGTCGCGCCGCTGCTCGCCCGGCATTCGAACGAGATCAGTCTCAACACGAAGCTCTTCGCGCGCATCGCCTCGCTCTGGGAACGGCGCGAGGCCCTTGGCCTCGATGACGAGCAGGCGCGCGTGCTGGAGCGCTACCACATCAACTACCTCCGCTCCGGCGCCGGGCTCGATGCCGCCGGCAAGACGCGGCTGGCCGAGATCAACGAACGGATGGCGACGCTTGCGACCCTTTTCGGCCAGAATGTGCTTGCCGACGAGAAGGCCTACACGCTCGTCCTCGACGGGGCGGCCGATCTCGCCGGGTTGCCCGATTTCGTCGTCGCGGCCGCGGCGCAGGCGGCGGAAGAGCGCGGCGTAGCGGACAAGCATGTCATCACGCTGTCGCGCTCCAGCATCGAGCCCTTCCTGCAATTCTCGAAGCGCCGCGATCTCCGCGAGAAAGCCTTCACGGCCTGGTCGAAGCGCGGCGAGAATGACGGGGCGAGCGACAACCGGCCGATCATGGCCGAGATGATTGATCTCCGTGCCGAGCGCGCCAAGCTGATGGGCTTCGACAGCTTCGCCGATTTCAAGCTCGCTGACACGATGGCGAAGACGCCGGGGGCGGCGCGCGCGCTTCTCGATACGGTGTGGACGCCGGCGCGGCGCCGGGCGGCGGTCGAGGAAGCCGACCTGCAGGCGCTGGCCGTGGCCGAAGGCGGCAATTTCAAGATCGCGCCCTGGGACTGGCGCTACTATTCCGAGGCGGTCCGCAGCCAGCGCTTCGCCTTCGACGAGGCCGAGCTGAAGCCCTATCTCCAGCTCGAATCGATTATCGACGCGGCCTTCTACACGGCGAACCGGCTCTTCGGCCTTTCCTTCAAGGAGCGCTTCGACGTTCCGGCCTATCATCTCGACGTGCGCGTCTTCGAGGTGACCGGCGCCGACGGCAAGCATGTCGGTCTCTTCTTCGGCGATTATTTCGCGCGTTCCTCGAAGCGGAGCGGCGCCTGGATGAGCGCCTTCCGCGACCAGCAGCGGCTTACCGGCAACGTCCGGCCGATCGTGGTCAACGTCATGAACTTCTCGAAGCCGCCGGAAGGCGAGCGGGCGCTACTCTCCTTCGACGACGCGCATACGCTGTTCCACGAATTCGGCCACGCGCTGCACGGGCTTCTCTCCGACGTCACCTATCCGTTGATCTCGGGCACGAGCGTTTCGCGCGATTTCGTCGAACTGCCCTCGCAGCTTTACGAGCATTGGCTGGAGCAGCCGGAAATCCTGTCGCGCTTCGCCGTCCATTCGGAGACCGGCGCGCCGATGCCGGAGGCGCTTCTGAAGAAGGTGCTGTCGTCGCGGACCTTCAACCAGGGTTTCGCCACGGTGGAATACACCTCGTCGGCGCTGGTCGATCTCGACCTGCATGCGCGCAAGGCGGGCGAGGGAGCCGATGTGATGGCGCTCGAGAAGGCGACGCTCGACCGCATCCATATGCCGGAGGCGATCACGATGCGGCACCGGAGCCCGCATTTCGGACATATCTTCTCGGGCGGCTATGCGGCCGGCTACTACTCCTACCTCTGGTCGGAAGTGCTCGACGCCGACGCTTTCGCGGCCTTCAGGGAAACCGGCGACATCTTCGACCCGGCGCTGGCGAAGCGGCTCCACGACTTCATCTATTCGGCCGGCTACCGGCGCGATCCGGCGGAGGCCTACACGAGTTTCCGTGGCAGGCTGCCGACCAGCGAGGCTTTGCTTCGGAAGCGGGGGCTGGCAGAAGTAAAGTAGAATCGCGTCTTCGATTTGGCCGGCGGGGAGACGGAATGACCGATCGCGGCGTTGTCTATGCGTGCTCGCATATGCGCTGGCTTGCCGAGACGCTCACGTCGGCACGCTCCTGCGCCGCCCAGATGCCCGACCTTCGCCGGCAGCTCTTCGTCACCGAGACGCTCTACGCCGAGGCGAAGCGGCACATCGATGCGGACTTTCCCGAGGTGTTCGTGCTGCCGGCGACGTTACACGCGCATCGTCCGAGATTTGAAGCCACGCTTCGGACCGACCTGAAGGAGGCGATCTTCATCGACGGCGACACATATTTCATCTCGCCGGTCCATGAACTCTTCGACATTCTCGCCGATTTCGACATCGCGGTCGCGCTGGCGCCGCAATATTTCAGCCCGCAGGCGGTGACGCTGAAGATCTATGACCTGCTACCGGCGGTCTCTGAGGCGCTGCCCGAGTGGAATACCGGCGTGATCGTGGCGCGCGTGGACGACGCCTTCCGGGCGATGGTGACAAGCTGGTCGGAGCTTTTCGAGAAGGCCCAGGCGGCCGGCTTCCGCATGGACCAGGCTTCCTTCCGCAGTGCCGTGATCAAGAGCGGGTTACGCATCGCCACGCTGCCCAACAACTATAATTTCCGGGCCAATATCGAGAACAATCTGGCGCGGGCGGTGAAGATCCTGCATGCGCATGGCGAACTGGAAAAGATCGCCGGCTACATCAACGCGAAGACGAGCATGCGCGTCTATGCGCCGAAGCAGGAAGAGATCTACGGCTTCTCGCCGCGGCCGGTGTCGCTGCAGAATTGAAACCGAGTCCGTCCATCGCTCGAATGCAAAACGGCCGGAACTTGCCCGGCCGTTTCATCTTTGCCGCGAATCGCAGCGGCTATGCGGCGCGCGTGAAGGCGCCCGCCGCACCAGCCATCGCCGGGACGAACTCGGTCTGGCTGCTCGCCGTGATCTTGCCGGCGGCATGCGCCAACGCGCCGGGCTGGAGCTCCAGGCCGAGGAAGCGCTTGCGGATGACCGGGGCGGGCATCTTCAGACGCTTGGTCAGTTCGGCCGAGAAGCCGAAGCGGGTGTAGTAGGGCGCGTCGCCGATGAGGAGGATCGCGGTGTGGCCAAGCGCCTTGGCGCGGGCGACGGCCTCCCGCATCAGCGCCGAGCCGATGCCGCCGCCCTGGACGTTCGGATCGACCGCCAGCGGGCCGAGCAGGAGCGCGGCGCAATCCTCGCCGGCGTCGACATGCCAAAGGCGGACGGAGCCGACGATCCTGCCGCCGTCGCGCGCCACCAGAGAAAGACCGGGCGCCGGAAGACGGCCGGCGCGCAGGCGCTCGGACGGCTTCAGTACGCGGTCGGGCCCCATCGCCCGGTCAAGCAGGATCTCGCGGGCGCCGATGTCTTCCGGCTGCTCTTCGGTGATCGTGATCATCTTCGTTCTCTCCAACCGGTCACATCCGGCGTCAGGACCCAGCAGACCGCGGCGCGACCGAAATCGCGCTTTGGCAGGTGGACCCTCCGCGTGGCCGCGGAGGGGTGACAGTCAGGGGTTTCCCGGCCTGACCGCTCAGATCACGTAGGATCGGAGCGGCTCGAAGCCGTTGAAGGCGACCGCCGAGTAGGTGGTCGTGTAGGCGCCCGTGCCTTCGATCAGCACTTCGTCGCCGATCGAGAGCGACACCGGCAGATCGTAGGGCGTCTTCTCGTAGAGGACGTCCGCCGAATCGCAGGTCGGGCCGGCGATGACGCAGGGGCTCTTCGCGTCGCCGTCGCGCTCGGTGCGGATCGGGTAGCGGATCGCCTCGTCCATCGTTTCGGCGAGACCGCCGAACTTGCCGATGTCGAGATAGACCCAGCGCACCGGATCGTTGTCGGCCTTCTTCGAGATCAGCACGACCTCGGCCTTGACGACGCCGGCATCGCCGACCATGCCGCGGCCCGGCTCGATGATGGTCTCCGGAATGCGGTTGCCGAAATGCTTGCGGAGCGCATTCGAGATCGCCCGGCCGTAGGTCTTCACCAGCGGAATCTTCTTCAGATACTTCGTCGGGAAGCCGCCGCCGAGATTGACCATGCGGAGCTGGATGCCGCGATCCGACAGCGTGCGGAAGATTTCCGCCGCCGAAGCGAGCGCGATGTCCCAGGCCTCCGGGTTCGGCTGCTGCGAGCCGACATGGAAGGAAATGCCGCAGGCGTCGAGGCCAAGCCGGTGAGCGTGCTCGAGCACGCCGACGGCGAGTTCCGGCACGCAGCCGAACTTCCGCGACAGCGGCCATTCGGCGCCGACGCAGTCGCACAGGATGCGGCAGAAGACGCGGGCGCCGGGAGCGGCACGGGCGACCTTTTCGACTTCCTCACGGCAATCGACCGCGAAGAGGCGGATGCCGCGCTGGTAAGCGGCGGCGATGTCGCGCTCTTTCTTGATCGTGTTGCCGAAGGAGATGCGGTCCGGAGTGGCGCCGGCGGCCAGCGCCATGTCGATCTCGGCGACGCTGGCGCAGTCGAAGGACGAGCCCAGGTCGGCGAGGAGCTTCAGCACCTCCGGCGCCGGATTGGCCTTCACCGCGTAATAGACGCGGCTGTCCGGCAGGGCGCGGGCGAAAGTGTTGTAATTGGTGCGCACGACATCGAGGTCGACGACGAGGCAGGGGCCTTCGGGACGTCGGTCACGAAGGAATTCGCGGATACGGTCGGTCATTCTCGGGCGCTCCCAAGCGAATTGTTGAAACCGCCGGCAGCATTGGTTTTCGGATGACCGCGATGGAGACGATCAGTCCGTAACGTCTGCGACCGGTTTGCCGGCTGGAGCCGACTGGTTTGCGGGTGGCAGTCGATCAAACGGACAGGGTAGTCCGCTTCCTCGCTGCCTTCGCTTGGATTGGGAAGCTCCCGATCCGCACTCCCGGCAAGATGTAGATGCCTCTTCAGTGACCCCGGCCTTTGGAGAGCCGGTTGAGACCAAAAAAGCCCGCTACGTCGTTGCTTTAAGCCGCGTCCTTCGAAGTCTCCGGGAACTCCCCGGCGCTTCACCCTCGGACAATCTGCGACCACAGGCACGTGCGAAATTGGGCAAAGCGGATGTATGCTCGATTGGTTACACAATCAAGAATAAATTCGGCTTCTCCTAAAAAAATCACTGGAGGAATTTTGGGGCCTGGCCGGGGCCGTTCGCGTGGCGCTTTCGGCTGAGGGCCTGTAATTCTCCCTCAGGCAGCGGTGGCACGGGTCTGCCCGGACGTGAGGGAACAAGCGTGAACGAGACGGTGGTCGGGGAAAAGGGCATGGTCGTCGCGCCGCACCGGGCGGCGGCGGAGGCCGGCGCCGAGGTGTTGCGGGCCGGCGGCAACGCCGTCGAGGCGATTCTCGCGGCGGCGGCGACCATCGCCGTTGTCTATCCGCACATGAATTCGATCGGCGGCGATTCCTTCTTCCTCATCGCCGAGCCGGGCAGGCCGGTCAAGGCGATCGACGCCTGCGGACCAGCCGGCGCGCTGGCGACGGCCGAGAGCTACCGGAAGGCCGATTATGACGTGATGCCGACCCGGGGGCCGGAGGCGGCACTGACCGTTGCCGGTACGGTTTCGGGCTGGCAGCTCGCCAGTGAAGTGGCTACGGCGCTGGGCGGCCGCCTCGACCGGCGCGACCTTCTCGGCGACGCCATCGGGCGGGCGCGTGAGGGCATCGTCGTGACACGCTCGCAGTCGCAGATGGCAGGCGAGTTCCTCGACGAGCTGGCGCCGGTGCCGGGCTTCGCGGCGCATTTCCTCGTGGACGGCAAGCCGCCCGAGATCGGCAGCCGGCTGAAGATGGAACGGCTCGCCGATACGCTCGAGCGGCTCGCCCATGTCGGCTTCCAGGATTTCTACAAGGGCGATATCGCCGCGACGGTCGCCGGAGAACTCGAAGCCGTCGGCAGCCCGGTGACGCGCGAAGACCTTCGCCGGCAGGAAGCGCGGCTGGTGACGCCGCTGACGCTCGGCCTCGCCGATGCGACGGTCCACAATATGACGGCGCCGACGCAGGGCCTCGCCTCGCTGATCATCCTCGGCCTGTTCGACCGGCTGGGCGTCAAGCGCGGCGAGAGCTTCGACCATCTCCACGGGCTGATCGAGGCGACCAAGCGCGCCTTTGCGGTCCGCGACCGCGAAATCGCCGATCCGCGCGTCGTCGACGATTTGAAGCGCTACCTCGATCCCGCCTGGCTCGACCCGGAAGCGCTGACCATCGACCGGAGGCGGGCGGAGCGCTGGGGCAATGGCAGCGGCAAGGGCGACACGATCTGGATGGGGGCCATCGACCAGAAGGGGCTTTCAGTCTCCTTCATCCAGTCGATCTATTGGGAATACGGCTCCGGCGTCGTGCTGCCGCGGACCGGCATCCTCTGGCAGAATCGCGGCGCGGGATTCTCGCTCGATCCGGCCTCGCTGAATGCGCTGAAGCCAGGCAAGAAGCCGTTCCACACGCTCAACCCGCCGCTGGCGCGCTTCAAGGATGGGCGGACGATGACCTATGGCTCCATGGGCGGCGACGGCCAGCCGCAATTCCAGGCGGCGGTCTTCACCCGCCACGCGCGTTTCGGCATGGAACTCGGCGACGCCATCGATGCGCCACGCTGGCGGCTCGGCCGGACCTGGGGTTCGGAAACCGCGGAACTCGTCGTCGAGAACCGTTTCGATCCGGATCTCATCGAGGCGCTGGCGCGCGCCGGCCACGGCATTGAGGTGCTGCCGGAGGCCTATTCGGACGGGCTTGGTCACGCCGGGGCGATCGTCCGGCGGGCTGACGGCAGGCTCTTCGGCGCCTCCGATCCGCGCTCGGACGGCGCCGCGGTTACCGTGTGAGGCGAGCGCGACCGATTGGCGGGTTTCACCGCCGGAAAGTTCGTGTCACTCTCCGGTCATGTTGATCCCCGCCGACCCTTTCCATGCCTTCGTCGACTATCCGGACGTGCCGGTCGCCAATGCGCCGTCGGGCACACTGGCTGGTCTCACCTTTGCCGTGAAGGACATCTTCGATGTCGCCGGCTACAAGACCGGCTGCGGCAATCCGACCAAGACCGAGGACGCCGCGCCGGCGGCGCATCACGCGCCCTGCGTGGCGGCGCTGCTCGACGAAGGCGCGCGCTTCGTCGGCAAGACCCATACGGCGGAGCTCGCCTTTTCGCTCGACGGGCGCAACGAACATTTCGGCACGCCGGAAAATCCCGCTGCTCTGGGCCGCGTGCCCGGCGGCTCATCTTCCGGCTCGGCTTCGGCAGTGGCCGGCAAGCTGGTCGATTTCGCACTCGGCAGCGACACCGGCGGCTCGATCCGCGGCCCGGCTTCCTTCTGCGGCCTGATCGGCCTCCGTCCGACGCATGGACGGATCGATATCGGCGGCGCCATGCCGCTGGCGCCGAGTCTCGACACGGTCGGCTGGTTCGCGCGCTCGGCGGATGTCTATGAGCGCGTCGCCGCGGTACTGCTCGGCGAGGACAAGGACGGCCCGGCGTTGAAGCGCATGACGATCGCCGACGATGCCTACGCGCTCCTTGCCGGCGCCGGCGAGGATGCGGCGGTCCGGCCTGGCATCGCGCGGGTCGGCGAATTCTTCGAGCCGACCGGCGCGCGGGTCATCGCCGCCGACGGGCTGGCGGCCTGGGCCCAGGTCTTCCGGACCGTCCAGGGCTATGAGGCCTGGCAGTCGCATGGCAATTGGATCAAGAGCCGGAACCCGGTGTTGCAAGCGGTCGTGCGCGGCCGCTTCGAGGCGGCGAGCCGGATCAGCGCCGAGGAGTATCGCGCCGCCACAACGAAGCGCGCGCAGATCAGCGAGACCATCGAGGCGATTCTCGGCGACGACGGCGTCATCGTCCTGCCGACGCTGCCGACGGTGGCGCCGCGGCTCGATGCCGACGAGGCGACCTTCGAGAGCTTCCGCGCCCAGGCGTTGCTGATGCTGTGCACGGCGGGGCTTTCCGGCCTGCCGCAGATATCGCTGCCGCTCGGTCTCGTCTATGGCTGCCCGATCGGCATCTCGATCCTCGGTCCGCGCGGCCGCGACCGGGCGCTGGTCCGCGTTGCCGGCGAAATACTGGCGTCATAAACAAAGCCTCGAATTCGCCGCAGTCGCTGCCGCAGTCTCAACCGGATTTCGATGACAGAAAAACGTCCCCTTCTTGCTGCCCTGATGCTCGCCGGCTGCGTGTTCGCAGCGCCGGTCGCGGAGGCGCATCCGCATGTGCTGGTCGATGCCAAGTCGGAGATCCTTTTCGACGGAGAGGGACGCATAGCAGCCGTCCGCCACAGCTGGCAGTTCGATGAGGCCTTCAGCTCCTATGCAATGCAGGGTCTCGACACGAACAATGACGGCGAGATGTCGCCCGAAGAGTTGCAGCCGCTCGCCAAGGTGAATGTCGAGTCGCTGCAGGAATTCGCTTTTTTCACCTACCTGACCGTCGACGACAAGGAACTCGCCTTCCTGCCGCCGACCGAATACTGGCTGGAGCTGCGCGGCGACAAGCTGACGCTCTTCTACAGCCTGCCGCTGAAAGAGCCGGCCAAGGTCGGTGCCAAGACGACGCTCGAAGTCTACGACCCCGAATATTTCGTCGCCTTCACCTTCGTGAAGGACGATCCGATCGCGGTTGTCGACGCGCCGGCGGGCTGCGCGGCGGTCTATCATCCGCCGGTCGGGGTCGATGACGAGACGATGGCGATGCTCGGCGCGCTGCCGGCGGAAGAGAAGGAACTGCCGCCCGAGCTTGCCGATGCGGCGTCCGACCTCGCCAATGTCGTGACGGTTACATGCCCCTGACCATGATGCGAAAGGCGGCGCGCGCCGGTATCGCCCTGATTGCCGTCGCGGCGGTGGCCGTGCTGGCGGACCAGGCCCTGGCGGCGTCGAGCCCTTTCGGCATCGCGACGCCCGACAGTTCCGGCGGCGCCTTCGGCGGGCCGCTGGCGCCGGTCTTCCGGTGGATCGCGCTCCGCCAGGCGGAATTCTACCGGACCCTCACCGGCACGCTGTCCGAGATGAAGGAGAGTGGCTGGGCGGCCTGGCTCCTGATGGGCGTCAGCTTCGCCTATGGCGTCTTCCATGCCGCCGGGCCCGGCCACGGCAAGGCGGTGATCAGCGCCTATGTCCTCTCGTCTGGCGAGAGCGTTCGCCGAGGCGTGCTGATCTCCTTCGCGGCGGCTTTCGTCCAGGCGCTGTCCGCCATCACCATCGTGCTCATCGGCTCGATCGCGCTCCGCGTCACGGCGCGGTCGATGACGGTTGCGACCGAATGGATCGAGATAGCGAGTTATGCGCTGATCGCCGCGGTCGGTGCCTGGCTGCTCTTCGCCAAGGTCACCGGGCGCGGGCACCATCACGGCAGCCACAGCGGTCACGACCATCACGGGCATGGTCACGACCATCACGCCCATGATCATCATGCGGAGGCGCATCACGGGCACGCGCATCATGACGATCACCACCACGCACCGCCCGCGCCGAGCTTCGCGGCGGCGTGGTCGGTGATTCTGGCGGTCGGCGTCCGGCCCTGTTCCGGCGCAATCATCATCCTCGTTTTCGCGTTGACCCAGGGCCTGTTCCTGGCGGGCGTCGCCGCCACCTTCGTGATGGCGATCGGCACCGGGCTGACGGTTGCCGTGCTGGCGACGCTGGCGGTTTCGGCGCGGGGGCTAGCGATGCGGCTGGCGGGAAGCGAATCGGGCGTGGCGCTCGGCGCGATCAAGGCGGTCGAGATCCTCGCGGCGCTGGCGATCCTCGTTTTCGGGCTGCTGATGCTTGGCGGTGCAATCGCCGGTGGGTTGCCGGGATAGCTATTCCGCCGCGGCGAGCGTCGTCTCGCGGCGGAGCATCCGTTCGCGCACGGCCGCGCCGAAGGCCTGGAAGAGCTTCGCCGAAGCCTCGTCGCTCGCTACCCAATATTCCGGATGCCATTGCACGCCGACGGCGAAGGCCGGGGCCTTGGCGACGCGGACCGCCTCGATGGTGCCGTCCGCCGCCGTCGCCTCGACGACGAGGCCGTCGCCGAGCCGGTCGATCGCCTGGCGATGCAGGGAATTCACGCGAATGGTGCCGCAGCCGACAATGCCGGCAAGGACGCCGCCCGGCTCGAGGGCGACATCCTGGCGGATCGCGAAACGCTCCGGCTGGACGTCCGATGCCGGGGCGCGATGATCGCTGCGTCCGGCGAGCTCCTGCACCTCGGAATGGAGCGAACCGCCGAGCGCGACGTTGAGTTCCTGCATGCCCCGGCAGATGGCGAAGAGCGGCACGCCGCGCTGCAGCGCCGCCTTGATCAGCGGGAAGGTCATCGCGTCGCGGGCGGTGTCGTAAGGCTCCGAGCTTGGATCGGCGCTGGCGCGGTAGCGCTCGGGATGGACGTTGGAGCGGCTGCCGGTCAGCAGGATGCCGTCGACCCGATCGAGCAGCGCATCGATGTCGATCGCGTCGGACAGCGACGGGACGATCAGCGGAATGCCGGCAAGGCCGATGGTGACGGCTTTCAGGTAGGATTCGGCGGCCGCGTGCCAGCGGTAGCCCTCGACATCGCGCACGTCGGCCGGGAGCGCGATGACGGGCGGTATCCTTAGATTCTGAGCCATTTTTATCTCGCCGGTTCCGCGCGTCTCATACCCTTGACAGGTGTCGCGCAATTGTCTTCCGGTGCAAGGATAAAATTTCGTGCGCCGACCGGCGCTCGTCAAGGGGAGGGGATCATGGATCGTCGGCATTTCATCAAGAAGGCGGGCTTCGCGGCTGGTGGTGCGGCGCTTGGCTCCGGCGCGCTGGCAGCCCCCGCCATCGCCCAATCGGCGCCGGAGGTGAAGTGGCGGCTGGCCTCGACCTGGCCGAAATCGATCGACACCCTGTTCGGCACGGCGGAGCTTCTCGCCAAGACCGTTTCCGAGGCCACCGACGGCAAGTTCCAGATCCAGCTCTTTGCCGGTGGCGAGCTGGTGCCGCCCTTCGAGGTGGTCGACGCGGTCGGCAACAAGACCTGCGAGATGTGCCAGACGGCGAGCTATTATTTCTGGGGCAAGGACCCGACCTTCTCCTTCGGGACGGCGGTCCCCTTCGGGCTCAACAGCCGCATGCAGAATGCCTGGTGGTATGAAGGCGGCGGCATGGATGTCCTCAACGCCTTCTACAAGAAGTTCAATCTCTACGGCATGGCGGGCGGCAATACCGGTGCGCAGATGGGCGGCTGGTACCGGAAGGAGATCAACTCGGTCGACGACTTCAAGGGCCTGAAGATGCGCATCGCCGGTTTCGCCGGCGCGGTCTTCGCCAAGCTCGGCGCGCTGCCGCAACAGGTGCCGGCGGTCGAGACCTACCAGCAGCTCGAGAAGGGGCAGCTCGACGCTACCGAGTTCGTCGGTCCCTATGACGACCAGACGCTCGGCTTCGCCAAGGTCGCGAAATATTATTACTATCCCGGCTGGTGGGAAGGCGGGGCGATGACCCACTTCTTCGTCAATCTCGAGCTCTGGGAAGGGCTGCCGAAGGCCTATCAGGCGATCCTGACGGCGGCTTCGGCGCAGGCCAATCTGCATCAGCAATCGCGCTACGACACGGTCAATCCGCCGGCGCTCCGCAAGCTCGTCGCCGAAGGGGCAGAGCTGCGGGCCTTCTCGCCGGAGGTGCTGGCGGCCTGCTTCAAGGCCGCGAACGAGGTCTTCGACGAGAAGAGCGCCGAGAATGCCGAGTTCAAGGCGGTCTATGAGTCGATGAAGGCCTTCCGCAACGAAGCCTATCTCTGGAACCAGCTCGCCGACGGCACCTTCGACAATTTCATGATGGCGCAGCAGCGGGCGGGGACGCTTTAAGCCTTCTGATCCTCCCCCGTGGTGCGGGGGAGGACAACGGCTCAGGCCGTGGGGGCACCGGACGGGAGGACGATGACCGTGCTGCCGACCGGGACGCGACGGTAGAGGTCGATGATGTCCTGGTTGAGGAAGCGGACGCAGCCGGAGGAGACCATCGTGCCGATGGTCCAGGGCTCCGTCGTGCCGTGCAGCCGGAAGAGCGTGTCGCGGCCGTCCTTGTAGAGATACATGGCGCGGGGCCCAAGCGGGTTGTCTATGCCGCCGGCCATGCCGCCGGCATAGGGCCCGTAGCGCTCGGGCTGGCGGGCGATCATGTCCTTGGTGGGCGTCCAGCGTGGCCACTCGGCCTTGCGGGCGATGGTTGCCGTGCCCTGGAAATTGAACGCCTCTTCCTTGCCGACGCCGACCCCGTAGCGGATGGCCCTGCCGCCTTCCATGACGAGATAGGCGTAGCGGGCGCCGGGATCGACGACGATCGTGCCGGGCCGCTCATTGGTCGGATAGGCGATTTCCTGGCGCAGGAACTGTGCCTTGACCTTGCGGAGGTCGACGGCCGGAACCGGGAAGGCCTCGCCTTCGACCGCCGCATACATGGCGACGTAATAGGGATCGATCGGCTCGCCCAGCGCGATCAAGGGCATGCGCTGACTGCCCATGCAGCCCGCAAGAGCAAAGGGCAGGCCGATCACAAAGCTACGTCTGTCGATATTCATTTCGTCGTCCGTTTCGTCGCGCCAAACGCACTGAACTAGCGCGCCACACCAATATGGCGAGACAATCCTTCACAATTCGATGATGGCTAACAAATGGCGACCGGAAATCCGCCCTGCGGCGTCGTGACGCTTCAGAAGCGCGGTCCGGCCGGGGCCTCGAAGGCGGGTGCCTGAAGGATGATCGGAACCGTCGATGGATCGATCGTCGTCCGGTCGGCGGTCCAGTAGGTGACTGAGCCCGGCCAGGCAATGACGACCGCAACCAGCAGAAGCTGGAGCAGCACCCAGGGCAGGGCGCCGATGAAGATGTCCGTGCTCTTCACCGAGGGTGGCGCGACGCCGCGCAGATAGAAGAGCGCGAAGCCGAAGGGCGGATGCATGAAAGAGGTCTGCATGTTGATGCAGAGGAGGACGCCGAACCAGACCAGATCGATGCCGAGCTTTTCGGCGACCGGCGCCAGCAGCGGAATGACGATGAAGGCGATCTCGAAGAAATCGAGGAAGAAGGCGAGCAGGAAGACGGCGATATTGACGAAGATCAGGAACCCGACCTGGCCGCCGGGCAGACCCACGAGCAGGTGCTCGATCCAGAAGCCGCCATCCATGCCGCGGAAGACCAGCGTGAAGACCGTGGCGCCGATCAGGATGAAGATGACCATCGAGGTGAGGCGCATGGTCGACGACATGGCCTCGCTGACGAAGCGCCAGGTGAGGCGGCGATAGAGCGCGGCGATGACGAGAGCGCCGACAGCGCCCATGGCGCCGGCTTCGGTCGGCGAGGCGAGGCCGAGGGCGATCGTGCCCAGCACCAGGAAGATGAGGGCGAGCGACGGGAGCATGCCCCTGATGAGCTTGATCGCCAGCGGCCAGCCGCGGTCGATGCGCGCTTCCGGCGGCAGCGGCGGCATGAGGTGCGGCTTCAGGAGGGCGAGCGCCCCGATATAGAGCAGGAAGATGAGGACCTGCAGGAAAGAGGGGCCGGTCGCGCCGAGATACATGTCGCTGACCGGCGTGCCGAGCTGGTCGGCGAGGATGATCAGCACCAGCGATGGCGGGATGAGCTGAGTGATCGTGCCCGAGGCGGCGATGACGCCGGTCGCGAGCTTCATGTCGTAGCCGTAGCGGGTCATGATCGGCAGCGAGATCACCGCCATGGCGATGACCGAGGCGGCGACCGTGCCGGTGACGGCGCCGAGCACTGCGCCGACCAGGATGACGGCAACGGCGAGGCCGCCGGGAACGCGTCCGAAGAGCTGGCCCATGCCGTCGAGGAGATCCTCGGCCAGGCCGCAGCGTTCTAAAATGGCGCCCATGAAGGTGAAGAAGGGGATCGCCAGCAGGAGCTCGTTCGAGACGATGCCGAAGATGCGAAGCGGCAGGGCCTGCAGGAACGTCGCCTCGAAATGACCGAAGGCAATGCCAAGGGCGCCGAAGAAAAGGCCGAGCGCGGTCAGCGAGAAAGCGACCGGGAAGCCGAAGAGGAACACCGCGACGAGCGTCGCGAACATCGCGGGCGGCATGACTCCATAGGCGAACATCGGTCTTTTCCGCCTATTGGGTCGGCCGGACGTAGTCGGGCTCAGCCGCTTCGCCCTTCAGCGCGGCGACGCGCTTGATCAGCTCGGAAATGCCCTGCAGGGCGAGGAGGGCGAAGCCGAGCGGCAGGACGAGGAGGATCGGCCAGCGGATCAGGCCGCCGAAATTCGACGAGGTTTCACTCGTCTGCCATGCCGCTGCGAAGACCGGCCAGCTCAGCCAGGCGAGGACCAGCGCCCCGGGCAGCAGGAAGAAGGTCAGCCCGACGATATCGACAAAGATCCGGCCGCGCCGGGACAGCATGCCGTAGATGAGATCGACCCGGACATGCTCGTTGTGGATGAGCGTGGCTGAGGCGCCGAGCAGCACGATGGCGCCGAAGAAATACCACTGGATCTCGAGAAGGGCGTTCGAGCCGTAGTTGAAGAGGTAGCGCAGCCCTGCCGTTGCCGCGCCGACCATGATTACGGCGAGAACCAGCCATTCGGCAAAACGGCCGAAAGCGAGATTTATGGCGTCGATGGTGCGGCTGAGCTTCAGCAATCCCGGCAAGAGCCCCCCTCGGACTGCCGCGGCCGGCGTCCGTTTATCATTTGCAGCTTACTGCGCCTGATCGACCGGACCTTGCAAGGGCTCGCCGCGCACCGGCGTCACGCGGTCGGCGGACGAGCCGGCGATTCCGGGGCCCTAAGGCGTCGACAGAGTGCTTCGGGCGAAAAGGCCCCGCGGCTGTCCAGCGTCGGAAATTCCTGGCGAAAGCGCAGCAACCGGCCCTCATCGAGATCCATCGAGAAGGCCGTAACGATCTCCGCGTAGCGGTCCGAGAGGACGGTCGAGGCCGGGTCGAGCCCGTTCACCAGGACGAGGCCGCTCGGCGGTGTGTCGAGGACGAATATTTCGAGCTCCGGCCGGTATTGCCGCAGGATCGGCAGGAGCTTCCAGATGTCGCCGGTCCACCAATTTGCCCACTCCCTGACCACCCTGGCTTCGGCGTTCCATTCGCGAAGCGCCATCTCGGCATTGAGCGGACAGCAGTCATGGATGGCAATGAGGCCTTGCGGGCGGGCGAAGCGTTCCAGATTGATGAAATCGCGAAGCGCATATTCGAAGAGATGCATGCCGTCGATGAAGGCCAGGTCGACGCCGGCCGGAAAAATACGACGCAGGTCCTGCCCTTCGAAAAAATGGTCCGACGTCATCTGAAAAATGTGCGTCTCGGAGCGCGCGGCAAGGGTTTCGCCACGCAGCTTGATGTCAGGATCGATAGCAACCGCCGCGCAGCGGGCCTTGGCCAAGCTCTCGCCCACATAGACGCCGATCTCGACATAGCTCGCCGGATTCAGGGCAAGGTGCAGCCGGTCGAGATACTCGATGTAGTCGAGTCCGCGATGGATCACCTCGCGTTCAGCCGCCGCCTGTTTGCGGTCCGGTGACGGCCAAATCCGCCTTGTCCGCCGGAAAAACCGGCGGAGCTTCCTGCCAAATTTCATTGTTCTCTATTCTGTGGCGATGCGGTCTTCGAGCTTCGGCGCGATCGTGCCCTTGGCGGCGATATAGTCGATGACGTCTGACGCCATAAGCTTGCCGTCAGCCTCGGCGATCAGCGTCGTGCCTTCCCCGAAGACGGTGTAGTCGTTGCCGCCGCGCGCCATGAAGTCGTTGGTGGCAACCGTGTATTTCCTGGCAGGGTCGAGCGGCGCGCCGTCCACGGTGACGGTCAGCAGGCGTTCGCCGACCGGCTTGTCGAGATCGACGGTGACCGCCATGCCGGAGATCTGCGGATTGCGGCCGTCGGTCTCGGGATAGTTGGCGAAGCCGTTCTCGAGCGCTGTCTCGAGCTGCTCGCCGGTGATCTCGATCTTCACCGTCTTGTTGCCGAAGGGCAGCTCCGAGAAGATGTCGCGGCGGGTGAGACTGGTGCCGGCGGCATATTCATGGTCGGCGCGGATGCCGCCGCCATTGGTCATGGCGACATCGGCATCCACGGCGGCGCGCATCGCGTCGGCGATGAGGTTGCCGATCGCGGCCTCGCCGCCGCGGACGATGGCACGCCGGGAGTCGAGCGGCGTCTCGGTCGTGCCGATTTCGACGCCGAGCTCCTTGTCGAGCTTGTCCTCATAGGTCTTGACCAGGGCCGCGATCGTCGCGTCGGGCTCAACGTCCTTGGTATCGACGATGCGGAAATCCGGCTCCCAAGAGAAGGAGACTTTGCCGTCCTTCTCGGTCTTTTCGATGGTGAGGTCGGTGATGACGACGCGGTCGCCCTGCGAGCCGGATTCGGTCAGCACCGTCTTGCCGTCGAAGAAGGTGAGGAGGTGCTCGTCATGGCCCGAAAGGACGATATCGGCGGCGCGGTTCCGCACGAGGTCGAGATCGGTCGCGAGATCGGTATGGACGAGGGCAAGCACGATCTCGGCACCCTGGGCGCGCAGATCCTCGGCCGCGTCGAGCCCGGTCTCCAGCGGGTCCAGGAAAGAGATGCCGGGGCCAGGGCTCGAAACCTGCGGCGTCGTTTCAGTCGTCAGGCCGTAGAAACCAAGCTTGATGCCGCCGACCTCGACGATGCGGTCGACGGTCGTGTTGGCCGGCCCGCCGCCGCCGGGCATCGAGATGTTCGACGAGACGATCGGGAATTTCGCCTCGGAAATGCGCGTCTGGAAAATCTCCGGGCCGAAATCGAATTAGTGGTTGCCAGGCACCATCAGGTCGACGCCCATATGGTTGAGGATGTCGATGATGTGGGCGCCCTTGTCGATGCCAGACAGCAGCGAGGGCGAGATCGTGTCGCCGGAATGGACGAAGAGGACGTCGCCCTTGGAGCGCTCGGCGGCGACCACCGCGGCGAGCCGGGCGAATCCGCCGCGGCCGTCATCCTCTTCCATACGGTCGATATCATTGGTCTGGACGAGGCTGAGCTTGATCGTTTCGGCAAAGGCCGTGCCGGCGAGAAGGGCGCTTGCGGCAAAAACCGTGGCACAGGCGAAAGCCTGAAGTCTCGACATCATCGTAAATCTCCAAGCTTGGCTGGTCGACGAGCGCACCCCTGCACCAAAAGTGTCGCAAGCGAATGACGCGCTGTCACGCCCGAAAAGAGCGGCATTCCGCCCGATTGTCGCAGGAGGTTGGAACCTCGAAGCCGTCATACTATTCTCCGCTCCGTCATGGACGCCAGAGTCGCCCCAACCAGCCCAGCTGCAAACGACGTTCCGAACGCCCATACGCCTGCCGGCCATCCGGTGGTGGCTTCCGGGCGGATAGGCGTCCTCCTCGTCAATCTCGGCTCGCCGACCGGCACCGACTATTGGTCGATGCGGCGCTATCTGAAAGAGTTCCTGTCCGACCGGCGGGTGATCGAGGTCTGGCGGCCGCTATGGTGGACGATCCTCAATCTCTTCGTGCTGACCTCGCGGCCGTCGAAATCGGGCCACGCCTATTCGCTCGTCTGGAACAAGGAACGGAACGAGGGCCCGCTCGTCACGACGACGCGCTCGCAGGCCGAAAAGCTCGGCGCGGCGCTCGCCAAGGTCGACGGGCGGATCTTGGTCGACTGGGCGATGCGCTACGGCGCGCCGACGGTTGCGGCGCGCATCGAGGCGCTGAAGCAGGCAGGCTGCGACCGTATCCTCGTTGCGCCGCTCTATCCGCAATATGCCGCGGCGACGACCGCGACGGTCAACGACGTGGCTTTCGCGGCGCTGCAGAAGATGCGCTGGCAGCCGGCGCTCCGGACGCTGCCGCCCTATCATGACGAGCCGGCCTATATCGAGGCGCTGGCGACCACGCTGGCCGGGTCGATTGCGGGGCTCGATTTCGAGCCGGAACTGGTGCTCGCCTCGTTCCACGGCCTGCCCCGCGAGTATCTCGACAAGGGCGACCCCTATCATTGCCAGTGCCACAAGACGACGCGGCTCCTGCGCGACCGGCTCGGCTGGCCCAAGGAAAAGCTCCGGATCGTCTTCCAGTCGCGCTTCGGCCGGGCGGAATGGCTGCAGCCTTACACGGATGTGACCCTCGCCGAGCTTGCCAAGGCCGGCGTCAAGCGGGTCGCCGTCATCATGCCGGGCTTCTCGGCCGACTGCCTGGAGACGCTGGAAGAGATCGCGATCCGCGGCGGCGAGACCTTCCACCAGAATGGCGGCGAGCATTACGCCGCGATTCCCTGCCTCAATGACGGGCCGGAGGGCATGGCTCTCCTCGAACTCGTCGTCAGGCGCGAGCTCTCCGGCTGGATCTAGCCGCCTGCCGTCTAAACGCATTTTTCATCGGGCCGGAGCCTTTTCGGCTCGCCGCCGCCTTCCGGCGTGCCTATGTGACGGAAGTCATTGATCTCGCGTGGCGATTGCGCCATTCGAGCCGAACCGCCTATAAGGCCGCGGACATCGGCCGAAGGCCGCCCGATTCCTTGGAGGGACGTCGATGATTTTCGGCTTCGACATTTTCGTCATTGCGATCGTCTTCCTGGCGATTCTGGTCTTCTTCGCCGGGGTCAAGACGGTCCCGCAGGGCTATAACTATACGGTCGAGCGTTTCGGCCGCTATACGCGGACGCTCACCCCCGGCCTCAACCTGATCGTCCCCTTCATCGACCGCATCGGCGCCAAGATGAACATGATGGAGCAGGTGCTCGACGTCCCGACCCAGGAAGTCATCACCCGGGACAACGCCTCGGTGGCGGCGGACGGCGTGACCTTCTACCAGGTGCTCGACGCGGCTCGGGCCGCCTACGAAGTGAAGGGCCTGGAGAACGCCATCCTCCAGCTCACCATGACCAATATCCGCACGGTCATGGGTTCGATGGACCTCGACGAGTTGCTCTCCAAGCGTGACGACATCAACGACAAGCTCCTGCACGTCGTCGATGCGGCGGCTTCCGCCTGGGGCCTCAAGATGACCCGGATCGAGATCAAGGACATCAACCCGCCGCGCGACCTCGTCGATGCGATGGGCCGGCAGATGAAGGCCGAGCGCGACAAGCGCGCCCAGATCCTCGATGCCGAAGGCGCGCGGCAGGCAGAGATCCTGCGCGCCGAGGGCGAGAAGCAGGCGCTGATCCTGCAGGCCGAAGGACGGCGCGAAGCCGCCTTCCGCGACGCCGAAGCGCGCGAGCGCGGCGCCGAGGCCGAGGCCAAGGCGACCGAGATGGTGTCGGCCGCGATCTCGGCCGGCAACGTCCAGGCGATCAACTATTTCGTGGCGCAGCGCTATACGCAGGCGCTCGAGAAACTGGCCTCGGCGCCGAACCAGAAGGTGCTGATGCTGCCGGTCGAGGCGGCGTCGCTCATCGGCTCGCTGACCGGCATCGCTGAAATCGCCAGGGAGACTTTCTCCGACCGCCCGACGCCACCGGCGCCGCGGCGGCAGACGGTTCCGGCGGCCGGCAATCCGGTGGTGCAAGGCTGATGGTCATCGATCTCATCAGCGATCTCGGCGCCTGGAGCTGGATCATCCTCGGCGTCGGCCTGCTCTGCCTCGAGATCGCGGCCCCGGGCGCGTTCTTCCTGTGGTTCGGGCTGGCCGCCATCACGGTCGGCGCGTTGGCATTCGCCGTCGTGGTGCCGTGGCAGGCGCAGGTTCTCGCCTTCGTCGTCCTCGCCGCCGTCGTCGTCTTCTTCGGCCGCCGCTATTTCTCGCGGTCGCAGTCCGGCGACATGGTCTCGGTCGGGCTGAACGAGCGCGGCCGGCGGCTGGTCGGGACGATCGTCGTGCTCAGCGAGCCGATCGTCGACGGCAAGGGCAGCGTCCGCATCGACGACACCAAATGGCGGGTCACCGGCCCGAGCCTGCCGACGGGGACGCGGGTTCGCGTCGTCCATGCCGAGGGAGCGCTGCTGTCGGTGAAGGCGGAGTAGGCAGCCTGTCGGCAGCCCGGATCAGACGACGCCCTGGCGCAGGAAGTCGTGCATGTGGACGATGCCGACGGGCCTGGTGTCCTCGACGACGAAGAGCGTCGTGATCTTTGCCTGATTGAGAAGGTCGAGCGCCGCGCCGGCGAGCATGTCCGGCGGGATGGTGCGCGGCCCGGCGGTCATCACATGGTCGACGCTCCGCGCCAGCAGGTCGGGGCCGAGATGGCGGCGAAGGTCGCCGTCGGTGATGATGCCGACAAGGCAGCCGTCATGGTCGGTGATGCCGAGGCAGCCGAAGCCCTTCTCGGTCATCGCGACGATCGCCTCGCTCATCGGCGTGCCGAGGGCGGCGAGCGGCAGAGACGCAGCCTGATGCATGAACTCGGCGACGAGCCGGAGACTTGCGCCGAGCCGGCCGCCGGGATGGAATTCGCGGAATCTCTCGGCGGTGAAGCCGCGGCTTTCGAGGAGCGCGATGGCGAGCGCATCGCCGAGCGCCATCTGCATGAGCGTCGAGGTGGTCGGCGCGAGACCGTGCGGGCAGGCCTCGTCGGCGAGCGGCAGCGTCAGCACGACGGAGGATTGGAGCGCCAGGGAGCTTTCGGGTCGCGAGGTGATCGCGATCAGCGGAATGCTGAAGCGCCTCGCATATTCGACGATGCTCTTCAGTTCGACGGTTTCGCCCGACCAGGAGATGACGATGGCGACATCGGCGCCGGTCACCATGCCGAGGTCGCCATGGCTTGCCTCGGCGGCGTGCATGAAGAAGGCGGGCGTGCCGGTCGAGGCAAGGGTCGCGGCGACCTTGCGGCCGATATGGCCGCTCTTGCCGACGCCGGAAACGACGACGCGGCCGCGGGAGGCGCGGATGATGGCGACGGCTTCGGCGAAGGGGCCGGCAAGAGCGGTATCGAAGGCGGCATGAAGGGCGGCGAGGCCGGACCGCTCGGTCTCGATGGTCCGCTTGGCGCAGGCAATGGCTTCTGCGGCCGCAAGGGCGGTATCGCGAAGGCCGTTTCTGAGGGGAAGCTTGCTTGCCACGCCGGTTTCACGCCGTTTGGACTCGGGGCCAGTCTTTAGCACGGTTCCGGGTCGAAGGAGAAACCCCGGCGGCGGCCGCAACCTCCCATTAACCAAGACAATTTACGGTTCGGAAAGCATGTCGGCCTGAGGGCCGGCTCCTGTCGGCTATCGGTCCGGGCCTAGAAATGCGTTTCAGCCGGCTTCCACTACTGGGCGTTTTGGCAGCCGGCCTCATCGCGCCCGGCGCCGCGATGGCGCAGGAGGTCAATCCCTGGGCCGTTCCAGAAGAGGAGCCAGCGCCGGCCGACGATCTGGCCGTGATCGCAGCACCGAACGGCGTCGCTCCAGAGGCCGCAACGGCGGAGCCCGCCGACAATCAATCGCAATCGCGCGTCCAGGCGGAACCTGCCGTCGATACGATCGATCCGCTGGCGGATGTCGTCCAGGCGCCGCTTCGCAAGACTTCGCCCGACGTCGATCCCTATGAGGCGCTCGGCATCAGGGCAGGGAGCTTCGTCCTCTACCCCTCGCTCGAGACGACGGCCGGCTACACCACGAACGGCGACGATGTGGCCGGTGGGTCGGAAACGGCGCTCGGCGCTGTGACGCCGGAACTGCGCGCCGTGTCCGACTGGTCGCGGCACGAGGCGACCTTCCTGATGCGCGGCACCTACGAGACTTACGCCGACGATTCCGTCCAGGACAAGCCGACAGCGGACATCGAGGCGACGCTGCGGCTCGACCATAGCGAGGAATGGACGACCGACCTCGCGGCCGCCTATCACTATCGCGAGCAGGAAATCTCCGATCCCAACACGCCCGGCGGGCTCGACGAGCCGCCGCCGGTGCATGAATTCGTGACCTCTGCCGACATGCGCGGCCGCTTCGGCCGTACCGTCCTCGAATGGGGCGCCCTCGTCGACCGGACGATCTATGAGGACGGCACTTCGGGTGGCATGACCGTCGACCAGAGCGATCGCGACGAGACCGAGATCGGCGGGCGGCTTCGCTACGGCTTCGCCGTCACCGATGTCACGACGCCCTTCGTCGAGGCACGCGTGGCGCGCGAGCAGTATGACCAGAAGGTCGACAATAACGGCTTCGAGCGTTCGGCCTGGATTTATGGCCTTCGCGGCGGCATCTCGTACCAGGCATGGCCGGTGCTGACCGCCGAGGTCGCCGTCGGCTACGCCCGTGCCGAGCCTGACGATTCCGCCCTGTCGTCGCTGGAGACGCTCACCTTCGACGGCTGGCTGACCTGGATGCCGACCGAACTGACCACCGTCAAGTTCAACGCCTATACTGATTTCAGCCCGACCTCCGATCCGGCGAGTTCCGGCTCGGTCGTGCATGATGCCTCGGTGGACGTCGCCTATGACTGGCGCGAGAATGTCACGCTGTCGGCGCTCGCCGGCGTCAATGACGAGCGCTTCAAGGGCACCGACAAGGAAGAAACGACCTATCGTCTCGGCGCCGGCGCGACCTGGAAGCTCAACCGGACGATGCACCTGACCGGCGGCTACCTTCACGAATGGCTCGACAGCTCCGAGCCGGGCGAAGACTACAGCGCGGATTCGATACGGCTTACGCTTCGGCTGCAGCGCTAGAGCCTGATCCGTTTCGATGGAAACGGATCACGCTCTAGATTCCTTGAAGTTGCGCAATGTCGGACGGAAAACCGGTTTCCATTTTTCCTGACATTGCTTTACGCAGCCGAAGCGCCTCAGCCGCCGTGCTTGGCGAGCAACTCGCGGAGCTCCTGCTTGAGCTCGGACGAGAGCTCCGGGCGATCGAGCCCGAACGCGATGTTGGCGGTCAGGAAGCCGATCTTCGAGCCGCAATCGTAAGTGCGGCCGTTGAAGCGGCAGCCATAGAAGGGCTGTTCCTTGGACAGCGCGATCATCGCGTCGGTGAGCTGGATTTCGCCGCCGGCGCCGCGCTGCTGCTTCGCCAGATGCGCGAAGATCTGCGGCTGCAGGATGTAGCGGCCGTTGATGTAAAGGTTCGACGGCGCCTTGTCGGGAGCGGGCTTCTCGACCATGCCGGTGATCTCGAAAGCGCCGCCGGTGCCGGCCTTCTTGCCGACGCCGACGATGCCATACTGATTGGTCAGCGCCGGGTCGCATTCCTCGACCGCGATGACATTGCCGCCGGTCTCGTTATAGACGGCGACCATCTCGGCCATGCAGCCCGGATCGGCCTGCATGATCATGTCGGGCAGTAGCACGGCAAAAGGCTCGTCGCCGATCAGGTCATGGGCGCACCAGACGGCGTGGCCGAGGCCGAGCGGCGATTGCTGGCGGGTGAAGCTCATCTGGCCGGGCGTCGGCATGAAGGCGGCGAGCTGCTCGACCGCCTCGGTCTTGCCGCGTTCCCGGAGCGTTGCTTCAAGCTCGATCTGAAAGTCGAAATGATCGGCGATGACGCCCTTGCCGCGCCCGGTGATCAGCACGAAATGCTCGATGCCGGCGGCGCGGGCCTCGTCGATGACATACTGAATGAGTGGACGGTCGACGACCGTCAGCATTTCCTTGGGCATGGCCTTGGTGGCCGGAAGAAAACGCGTGCCGAGACCGGCCACCGGGAAGACGGCCTTGCGAATGCGTGAATTCATTGAGGAGTCGCCCTCGTTTGCGATGTCTGAAGCGATAATGGATGGGTTCAGCGGAAAGATCGCGTCAATACTCTTTGCCTATGGTTACAACATACAATGAGGGCATCGTAATTAGTCAGGATTGGGGCCTATCCGCATGACCATCCTAGTGACCGGCGGCGCCGGCTATATCGGCAGCCACATGGTGTGGCAACTCGTCGATATGGGCGAGGATGTCGTCGTCCTCGACAGCCTCGTCACGGGCTTCGCCTGGGCGATCGCGCCGGAAGCGAAATTCGTGCAGGGCGATTGCGGCGATATGGCGCTTGTGGGCCGCCTGATCGCCGAACACCAAATCGAGGCGATCATCCATTTCGCCGGATCGATCGTCGTGCCGGAATCGGTCGCCGATCCGCTCGGCTATTACCTCAACAACACCTCGCGGGCCCGCAATCTCATCGAGGCGGCAGTCAAGGGCGGGGTCCGCAAGTTCATCTTCTCGTCGACCGCGGCGGTCTATGGCACGCTCGAAAAGGTGCCGGTTGCCGAGACGGCGCCGCTCCTGCCGGAATCGCCCTATGGCCGCTCGAAGCTGATGGTCGAGATGATCCTCGCCGACACGGCCGCGGCGCATGATTTCAACTATGTGGCGCTCCGCTATTTCAACGTGTCGGGCGCCGACCCGGCCGGGCGCACCGGGCAATCGACGGCCGGCGCCACGCATCTGATCAAGGTCGCCTGCGAGACGGCGCTCGGCAAGCGCTCCGCGATCACCGTCTACGGCACCGACTACCCAACGCCGGATGGCACCTGCGTCCGCGACTATATCCATGTCAGCGACCTCGTGGCGGCGCATGCCGATGCGCTCCGTCATCTCCGTTCCGGCGGCGAAAGCCTGATCGCCAATTGCGGCTACGGCCACGGATTTTCGGTCTTCGACGTGCTCGACACGGTCAAGCGTGTTTCGGGCCGCGACTTCACGGTGGTGCTCGGCGACCGGCGGCCCGGCGATGCAATCGCCGTCGTCGCCTCCCCGGAACTGATCAAGGCCCGCTTCGGCTGGCAGCCGCGCTATGACGATCTCGACGGGATCATCGGTAACGCACTCGCATGGGAGGCGTCGCTTTCGCGCCGCAATCAGCGGGAATAACGCAGAAAAGGGATTGATTTCCCTTTGCCGCAAACTGTTACAATTTGGGACGAGTCGTCCGAGGCGCCCGAAAGGCGAGGGGACGCGAGAGGTTGGACGATGATTTTGGACTCGATCCTCGGAAGGTCCGGTCTGCTGCGGCTGGCCGCCATCGCGGCGGCCTTCAGCCTGGCGCTCGCCGGCACCGCCACGGCCAAGACGCCGGCGCAATGGGTCAAGGAGTTCTGGCCGACGGCGAAGGCCGCGAGCATTTCCAAGAGCACTTATGACGCGGCGCTCGGCAAGTTCACGCCCGACCCGACGGTGCTCGAAAAGGCCTCCAACCAGGCTGAGTTCAAGCGCGAGATCTGGGAATATCTGGACTCGACCGTCACCGAGAAGCGCATCAAAGAGGGCCAGGACCTCATCGACCACCACAGCGGGCTCCTGAAACGCATCGAGGCGCGTTACGGCGTCGACAAGCATATCGTCGTCGCCATCTGGGGGATGGAATCCTCCTATGGCGCGGTGCTCAACAACCCGACGGTCGTGAAGGGTACAATCCGGTCGCTGGCGACGCTCGCCTATCAGGGCGGCAGCCGCGCCAAATATGGACGCCAGCAACTGGTCGCGGCCCTCAAGATTCTCCAGCACGGCGACATCACCGCCAAGGGCATGACCGGCTCATGGGCCGGCGCCATGGGGCATACCCAGTTCATCCCGACGACCTACGCCGCCTATGCGGTCGATTTCGACGGGGACGGCAAGCGCAACATCTGGACGTCGCTCGACGATGCGCTGGCCTCGACGGCCAATTATCTCGCCAAGATGGGTTGGCAGAAGGGCAAGACCTGGGGCTACGAGGTCAAGCTGCCCAAGGGCTATAAGGCCGCCAAGGGCGAACGGACCCTCGGCGCCTGGCAGAAGGCCGGCATCAAGCGACCGAATGGCAAGGGTTTCGCGAGGCCCGGCGATGTCGCGACGCTGTTCGCGCCGGCCGGCTCCAACGGGCCTGCCTTCCTCATCCTGAAGAATTTCAGCGTCATCAAGCGCTACAACAACGCCAATTCCTATGCGCTCGCGGTCGGCCATCTCGGCGACCGGCTGGCCGGATACGACGCTTTCCAGGGCAAATGGCCGTGGAAAGAGGAACCGCTCTCCGACAGCCAGAAGGCCAAGTTGCAGGAGCTCCTGACGGCGCGCGGCTTCTATTCCGGCACCATCGACGGCAATCTCGGCAGCGGCAGCCGGGAGGCCATCCAGGCCTATCAACAGGCGATCGGGCTTCCGGAGGATGCCGGGCTGCAGAAAATATTGCAGCTTCTCCAGGACGGCCGATAATATAGAAAAGGGCGGGCAACCGATGCCGGCGGCGTCGGCGGACGATAGAGAGCCTGCCGGCATATGGCTTGCCGGCAGGCTGAACAGCATCTGGACCCGCTCATGCTCCGACGGTTTCTCGTCGCCTTTCTGATCGCCATCTTCGGGCTTGTCTCGGTGCCCGTCACCGTGCCGCATTTCCAGACCGAAGCGGTCGCCCAGACCAAGAAGGTGAAGCGCGACGACCGCTCGCTGCTGCAGCGGCTCTTCGGCGGCAAGCCGCGCCAGGAACGACCGCTCTTCGGCGGATCCAAGATCATTCGCAAGCTCAAGCCCAAGAAAAAGACGCCGCGGGAGCCGGCCGCCGTGCCGATCATAGAGGTCCAGACCAAGAACCCGGATGCGCGCAAGGTGCTGGTCATCGGGGACTTCATCGCGGGTGGTGTGGCCTGGGGGCTCGAGCAGGCCTTCGCCAACGAGCCGAAGATCGTGATCGTCGACAAGTCGGATGCGAATTCCGGCCTTGTCCGTATCGACCAGACCGACTGGAATACCCTACTGCCGGCGCAGCTCAACGAATTGCAGCCCGATCTCGTTGTGGTGGCTTTGGGCGCCAATGACCGCCAGCAGATGCGCGGCGACAATGCGCGCTCGGCGATCCGCTCGAATAGCTGGGAAGCGGCTTATACGCAGCGCCTCTCCGGCTTGACCGATACGCTCAAGCTTTATGGGCGGCCCTTCTTCTGGGTGGGGGCGGCGCCGATGCGCCAGACGCAGGCCGCCGCCGACATGAACTACCTCAACGACCTGTTCAAGCCGCGCGTCGATCGGGCCGGCGGGCATTTCGTCGATGTCTGGAGCGGCTTCGCCAATGAGGAGGGCCGCTACATCACCTCGGGTCCCGACGTCGAAGGCCAGACGCGGCAGCTCCGCACCGGCGACGGCATCAATTTCACCCGCGCCGGGCGGCTGAAGCTCGCCTTCTATGTCGAGCGCGAAATCCGTCGGCAGACCGGCTTCGGGAGCGGCGGCGTCGACCTTCTCGCGACGGTCACGCAAGGCAACCAGATCGAGATCGCGCCGGACGGCACCAAGCGGCTGGTCGGCCCGATCATCTCGCTCAACAATCCGCTGCCGGGATCGAGCGGCGAGCTTGCCGGCGCCACACCGCCGACGGCCCCGACCGAGGAGTCCTTGCAGTTCAAGGTGATCGTCAAAGGGGAGGCGCTGCCGGAGATCGCCGGCCGGGTCGACGATTTCGTCTGGCCGCCGCGTCCGGCCGCCGTCGTCATTCCCGCCAAAGCGCCGGAGCCGCTCGCCGATGCCGGCGGGGCGCCGATTCCGCAGGCGCGGCCGGAAGGCGTCGCGAACTAGCCCGGTTCACGATTTGCCGGAAGCGCTGGGATACCCTCTCCCATAGGGAGAGGGCTTTGAGCCTTAATGAGCAGAGCGAATTTAGGCGAGAAGGGTGAGGGGTTGGAGCGGTTCGGATTGCTGGAGGGCTTCGCCGCGGGGAGCAACTAACGTGTGCCTTAACCCCTTACCCCAGCGCGCTAAGTCGCTACGCTCCTAAGCGCGCCGGCCCTCTCCCTATGGGAGAGGCTGACCGGCCGATTCCGTCGATCCATGAACCGCTCTAGGGCTTTGCGTTATTTGGATCCCGCATTCGCGGGATCGACGGATCAGCGCGGCAGGTTTGTCGTGCCCATCAGGTGTTCGTCGACCGAGCGGGCGCATTGGCGGCCTTCGCGGATCGCCCAGACGACCAGCGACTGGCCGCGGCGCATGTCGCCGCAGGCGAAGACCTTGTCCTGGCTTGCCTTGTAGGACTTGGTGTCGGCATTGACGTTGCCGCGTCGGTCGAGCTCAAGGCCGAGGTCCTTGATCATGCCGTCCTGGACGGGGCCGACAAAGCCCATGGCGAGGAGCACGAGGTCGGCTTTCAGTTCGAACTCGCTGCCGGCGACCGGCTGCATCCTGCTGTCGACGCGGATGCAGTGCAGCGCCTTCACCTTGCCGTCCTCGCCGGAGAACTTCTGGCTCATCACGGCGAAGTCGCGGGCAACGCCTTCTTCCTGGCTCGACGAGGTGCGGAGCTTCAGGGGCCAGTCTGGCCAGGTGAGCGCCTTGTCTTCCTTGACCGGCGGCTCGGGCATGATCTCGAGTTGGGTGACGGAGAGGGCGCCCTGGCGGTTCGAGGTGCCGATGCAGTCGGAGCCGGTGTCGCCGCCGCCGATGACGACGACATGCTTGCCGGTCGCCATGATCGGCAGGACGTTGCCGAGCGGTTCGTCGCTGACGCGGCGGTTCTGCTGCGGCAGGAATTGCATTGCGAAATGGATGCCGTCGAGCTCGCGGCCGGGGATAGGCAGGTCGCGCGCCTTTTCGGCGCCGCCGGCAAGGGCGACCGCATCGTATTTTTCGACCAGCTCGGCGATCGGCAGTTCGACGCCGACATGGACGTTGCAATGGAAGGTGACGCCCTCGGCCTGCATCTGCGCGACGCGGCGCTCGATCTGGCTCTTCTCCATCTTGAAGTCGGGGATGCCGTAGCGCATCAGCCCGCCGGGGAAGGCGTTCTTCTCATAGACATGAACGTCGTGGCCGGCGCGGACGAGCTGTTGCGCGCAGGCGAGGCCGGCCGGGCCGGAACCAATGATCGCCACCGACTTTCCGGTGAGGCGGGCCGGCAGTTGCGGCACAATCCAGCCTTCAGCCCAAGCGCGGTCGACGATGGCGCATTCGATCGTCTTGATTGCGACCGGCGTGTCGACGATGTTGAGCGTGCAGGACGCCTCGCAGGGCGCCGGGCAGATGCGGCCGGTGAACTCCGGGAAATTGTTGGTCGAGTGGAGGTTGCGCGAGGCTTCCTCCCAGTCGTTGCGATAGACGAGGTCGTTCCAGTCGGGGATCTGGTTGTTGACCGGGCAACCATTGTGACAATAGGGGATGCCGCAATCCATGCAGCGCGCCGCCTGCTGGCGCGTCGCTTCTTCCGCCAGCGGAATGACGAATTCCCGATAGTGCTTCAGTCGATCGCCGACCGGTGCATATTTCCGTTCGCGGCGCTCGAATTCCAAGAAACCGGTGATCTTACCCATCTTTATTCGCCGGCCGCGGCGAGACGCGGCGCTTCCTCCTCGCGGGCCTGAAGTTCGGCGAGCGCCCGACGATATTCGATCGGCATCACCTTGCGGAATTTCGGCAGGAATTCTTCCCAGCGCTGCAAAATCTCTCCAGCCCGCGTCGAGCCGGTGTAGCGCGCATGCGCGGTCACCAGCCGGCGGAGACGGAGCGCATCGAAGCGCGAGAGATCGGTCATGACGTCGACGAAGCCGGGATGCTCCATGTCGCCGCCATGATGATAGGAGCGCTCGAGGAGTTCGTCCTCCTCGAGAACCGGATCGAGTTCGACCATCGACATGTTGCAGCGCGACTCGAAGGTGCCGTCTTCGTCCATGACATAGGCGACGCCGCCCGACATGCCGGCAGCGAAGTTGCGCCCGGTCCGGCCGAGGACGACGACGATGCCGCCGGTCATGTATTCGCAGCAATGATCGCCGGCGCCTTCGACGATGGCGGTGGCGCCCGAGTTGCGGACGGCGAAACGCTCGCCGGCGACGCCGCGGAAATAGCATTCGCCTTCGGTGGCGCCGTAGAGAACCGTGTTGCCGACGATGATCGAGTCTTCCGGGACGATGGCGGAGTCTTCCGGCGGGCGGATGACGATCTTGCCGCCGGAAAGGCCCTTGCCGACATAGTCGTTGGCTTCGCCGATCAGCTCGAAGCTGATGCCGGCCGCAAGCCAGGCGCCGAAGGCCTGGCCGCCGATGCCGCGGAGCTTGATCTTGATCGTATCGGCCGGAAGCCCGGTGTTGCCGTAGCGCTTGGCGATCTCGCCGGACAGCATGGCGCCCGCCGAACGGTCGGTGTTCCGGATGGTCTCCTCGATTTCGACGGGCGCGCCACGCGTGATCGCGGCCTGCGCGCCGGCAATGAGGCGGCGGTCGAGAATGTCGTCGATCGGATGCTTCTGCCGTTCCGAGTTCCAGATGGCGACGCCTTCCGGAGCGTCGGGCTTGTGGAACAGGCGCGAGAAATCGAGACCGCGCGCCTTCCAGTGCGTGATCATCTCGGTCCTGTCGAGCATCTGCATCTGCCCGACCATCTCGTTGATGGTACGATAGCCGAGCGTCGCCATGATCTCGCGGACTTCCTCGGCGAGGAAGAAGAGATAGTTGATGACGTGCTCGGGCTGGCCGGGGAAGCGCTTGCGCAGCACCGGGTCCTGCGTCGCAACCCCGACCGGACAGGTGTTCAGATGGCACTTGCGCATCATGATGCAGCCAGCGGCGATCAGCGGCGCCGTTGCCATGCCGAATTCGTCGGCGCCGAGAAGCGCGCCGATGACGACGTCGCGGCCGGTGCGGAGACCACCATCGACCTGTACGGCGATGCGGCCGCGGAGCCGGTTGCCGACCAGCGTCTGGTGGGTCTCGGCGAGGCCGATTTCCCAGGGGCTGCCGGCATGCTTGATAGAGGTCAGCGGCGAGGCGCCGGTGCCGCCCTCATAGCCTGAGATCGTGACGTGGTCGGCGCGCGCCTTGGCGACGCCGGCGGCGACCGTGCCGACGCCGACCTCGGAGACGAGCTTCACCGAAACCTGGGCTTCGGGGTTGACGTTCTTCAGGTCGAAGATGAGCTGGGCGAGATCCTCGATCGAATAGATGTCGTGATGCGGCGGCGGCGAGATGAGGCCGACGCCGGGCGTTGAGTGACGCACCTTGGCGATGACCTCGTCGACCTTGTGGCCGGGCAACTGGCCGCCTTCGCCGGGCTTGGCACCCTGCGCCATCTTGATCTGGAGCATGTCGGCGTTGACCAGATACTCGGCGGTCACGCCGAAGCGGCCCGAGGCGACCTGCTTGATCGCCGAGCGCATGGAATCGCCGTTCGGAAGCGGCTTGTAGCGATCCGACTCCTCGCCGCCCTCGCCGGTGTTCGATTTGCCGCCGATTCGGTTCATGGCGATGGCGAGCGTCGTGTGCGCCTCGCGCGAGATCGAGCCGTAGGACATGGCGCCGGTCGAGAAACGCTTGACGATATCGACGACCGGCTCGACTTCGTCGAGCGGCACGGGCGCGCGGCCGTCCTCCTCCGCCGTCCTGATGCGGAAGAGCGAGCGGATGGTCAGATACTTGTCCTCGGTCTCGTTCGCGAGGCGCGAGAATTCACGATACTTGTCGCGGGCATTGCCGCGCACGGCATGCTGCAACGACGCGACGGTTTCCGGCGTCCAGACATGGGCCTCGCCGCGGAAGCGGAAGGCATAATCGCCGCCGACCTCGAGGGCGTTCCGCAGAACCGGTGAATCGCCGAAGGCGTCGCGATGCCGGCGGAGCGTCTCCTCGGCGATCTCGGGCAGGCCGACGCCCTCGATCTTTGTCGCGGTGCCGGTGAAGTAGCGGGCGATGAAATCGCTCGACAGACCGACGGCGTCGAAGATCTGTGCGCCGCAATAGGACTGGTAGGTCGAGATGCCCATCTTCGCCATGACCTTCAAGAGGCCCTTGTCGATGGACTTGATGTAGCGGTGGACGATCTCGTGCTCGTCGACTTCCTTCGGCAGCGTGTCCTGGTTGGCAAGCAGCGTCTCGAAGGCGAGCCACGGGTTGATCGCCTCGGCGCCGTAGCCGGCGAGCATGCAGAAATGGTGGACCTCGCGGGCGTCGCCGGTCTCGACGACGAGACCGACGGAGGTGCGCAGGCCCTCCCGGATCAGGTGATGATGGACGCCGGCGACGGCGAGCAGCGATGGGATCGCGGCCCGGTCGGGGCCGATCTTGCGATCCGACAGGATGATGATGTTGTTGCCGCCGTGAACCGCCGCCTCGGCGCGCTCGCAGACGCGCTCGATCGCATCGGTCATGCCGGCGACGCCGGTTTCGACCGGGAAGGTGATGTCGAGCGTCTTCGACTGGAACGGGTTGTCGTCCAGTTCGCCGATCATGCGAATTTTTTCGAGATCCTCGTTGGTGAGGATCGGCTGGCGCACTTCGAGGCGCTTCCGCCGACCCTGGCCTTCGATGTCGAACAGGTTCGGCCGCGGCCCGATGAAGGAGACGAGGCTCATCACCAGCTCTTCGCGGATCGAATCGATCGGCGGGTTGGTGACCTGGGCGAAGTTCTGCTTGAAATATGTGTAGAGGAGCTTCGACCGGTCGGACAAAGCCGAGATCGGCGTGTCGTTGCCCATCGAGCCTATGGCTTCCTGGCCGGTCTCGGCCATCGGGGCCATCAGAATCTTGAGGTCTTCTTCCGTATAGCCGAAGGCCTGCTGGCGATCGAGAAGGCTCGCCTCGCTGGGCACCGGCTTCGACGGCACCGCGGGCAGGTCTTCCAGCACGATCTGGGTGCGCGACAGCCAGCGCCTGTAGGGGTGCAGGCGCGAGAGCGACGACTTGATCTCGTCATCGGAAATGATGCGGCCTTCATCGAGGTCGATGAGCAGCATCTTGCCGGGCTGCAGGCGCCACTTGCAGACGATTCGGCTTTCCTCGACCGGCAGCACGCCGGCCTCGGAGGCCAGGATGACTTCATCATCGGCGGTGACGAGATAGCGGGCCGGGCGGAGGCCGTTGCGATCGAGCGTCGCGCCGATCTGCTTGCCGTCGCAGAAGGCGATCGCCGCCGGTCCGTCCCACGGCTCCATGAGCGCGGCGTGATATTCGTAGAAGGCGCGCCGGTTCTCGTCCATGAGCGGGTTGCCCGCCCAGGCCTCGGGGATGAGCATCATCGCGGCATGGGCAAGCGAATAGCCGCCGCGCACGAGGAATTCGAGCGCGTTGTCGAAGCAGGCGGTGTCCGACTGACCCGGATAGGAGAGCGGCCAGAGCTTCGAGATGTCGTTGCCGTAAAGGTCGGAATCGACGCTCGTCTGGCGGGCCGCCATCCAGTTGACGTTGCCGCGGACGGTGTTGATCTCGCCGTTATGGGCAACCATCCGGTAGGGATGGGCGAGGCGCCAAGAGGGGAAGGTGTTGGTCGAGAAGCGCTGATGGACGAGGGCAAGTGCGGATTCGAAGCGCTCGTCCGACAGGTCGGGATAGTAGGCGCTGACCTGATAGGACAGGAACATGCCCTTGTAGATGACCGTGCGGCAGGACATCGAGACGATGTAGAAATCGCTGGTCAGGCCGCCGAGCGATTCATACATGCGGGCCGAAATGACCTTGCGCAGGATGAAGAGCCGGCGCTCGAAGGAGGACTCGTCCTCGGAGCCACGGCCGCGGCCGATGAAGACCTGGCGGTGGAAAGGCTCGGTCGCCACGATTTCCGGCGCCTTGGAGAGGCAGGAATTGTCGGTCGGCACGTCACGCCAGCCGAGGACGGTCTGGCCCTCGCGCTGGATGACGTCGGTGACGATCGCCTCCATCTGGCCGCGCTGGACCGCGTCCTGCGGCAGGAAAAGGACGCCGACGGCATATTCTCCGGGGGCCGGCAGGGCGAAGCCCAGCCGCTCGGCCTCGGCCGTGAAGAAGCGATGCGGAATATGGGTCAGGATACCGGCGCCGTCGCCCATGAGCGGGTCGGCGCCGACCGCACCGCGATGCTCGAGATTCTCGAGGATGCGGAGGCCGTTCCGGACCGTCCGGTGCGTGCGGACATTCTTCAGGTTGGCGATGAAGCCGACGCCGCAGGAATCGCGGCCGTCATTCGGGTCGTAAAGGCCCTTCGGCAGCGGCAGCGTGGGCAAAGGCGAATGCGTGCGTTTGCCGGCGCGGAAAATGCCCGCGTGCAAACCACCCGCCAACGCCTTGTCTTGCCCGTCAATGCCGCTCATGGCCGACCTCGTCCTCCCGCCGGTCCGCGGCCGCGATGGCCATGTTCCGCATGTCGATCGCGCGGGCTTGACCAGCCCAAAGCACGTTTCGTGCCCGTCGCCGATCATGCCCGCGTCGCTAAAGTCCGCGCTATTTCCGTCGCGCTATCCCCGTCCGGCCATAGCCGGAAAAATTGGACAGCATCCCTGTCCTATTTTTCCTAACATGCCAGATTTCCCCTGAACCGGCAAGATGGCGAACCGGCCGATTATGGTTGCTGGGCGGGGCGATGCAAACTGTCTTTGAGCTTTTCCAACTTTCGCTGGACGCTCATATATTTAGGGGATGCGGCGTGGCTTGCGTGCTGGCGGCAGGCCGGCCAGAAGGGTTTCATGAACTTTGCCAGTGATTAATGGCTCTGTCTAGGCATCGAAAAATCACATTGTATATCAATAAGTTGTGGCGGATTCGACGGGCTGGCGCGTCGGTCAGTCCGCTCTGGTCATCGCGGGGTCATCACGGCGAGTTGATTTCAGAGATGGCGTGGGTTTACAGCCGTCAGAGCTAACATTTTTTAAGGTCCAGTTTTGTAGGTAACAGCTACAATGTTATACGGAGTGTCACTGTTCAATACAGATATATACTTCCATTACCCGAAGAAAAACCGAGGAAATCCTTGTAGTTTTTATGGTCTAGAGCTATTGTGTACGCACAAAAGACTTGCAGTTTTCTTTGACTCGGAGGCTTATTTGGCCGGAATGTGCAGTCGGGCGATTGTCCGCACCACGCCAATTTTTTACGCAGAGATGCGACTGGCTGCAAAAGAGCGCGGCATGTCCTTTTCGAGGTTTGCTCGGCTCGCGCTGGCCGCGGCTGCGAAGTCGGGAGGGACCTGATGATCTCCCGCCCGATTCCGCGACCCTACAATCCCTTCCTGATGGCGACGGACCCAATGGCACCCCGCCTGGGTCCTACCATCGGTGGGGGCATGCCGCAGGCGCTTCCGCCGTCTGTACCGCGGCTCGGTCCCGGCAGCGGGCCTGCGGCTATCTCAATGGGGAATTTTGACGCTCGCTTTAATGCCGGTGGTCAGCCCGCCGGTCCTGCCAGCGCACCCGAGATGACGCCTCAGCCTTCGTCCGGCCAGGGTTTCGAGGGGCCCGGGGTTCGGCTTCGCAAGGTAACGGGTAAGGGCAGGCGACCAGCGCAATGAAAAAAGCTTACTCAACATCCCGGCTGGATAGCTTGTTGCTGGTTGAAGACTGGTACACGGTGCGGGTCCTCGATGGTGTCGATTTAAATCTGCCCGGAATTTATGAGTGGACGATCGAAGGCGTCGGTACCTACATCGGCAAATACACGCGGATTAGCCGGCCGTTGCGCGAGTACCAGCGAAACATTGCAAAGATTCGGCTGAAGCACCCATATCGACCGAAAAATCCAGAAGGCTTTCGCCGTATCCACCGCGCGCTCGCGGAAGCGCAAGGCGGAAAAGTCACGCTCACAATTCTCGAGAATGTAGCGCCAGAAATACTCAACGCGCGGGAAGCGGAGCTTATACGCGAACGCGGAACTCTGAACGGTAAGGCGTCTGAAAAGGGCAAGCAAGAATGACCTCGCCGCCGAACCACCTTGCGGATCTGCGTCGCTGGCGCGGCTTGTCTCAAGCACAGCTAGCGGGGTCGGTCGGCGTTCCAGCCAAGACGATATCGCTTGTGGAGCGGGGCAAGCTTCCGAGGACCGGCACGCTGCCAGGGAGGCTCGCCGCTGCTCTCGGCGTTCACCCGCTGCACCTGGGCGGACAGGACGCGCTGATTTACGGCTTTGCGAACATCGAAGCGCAACTAGCGCAAAACACGCTCGCCGTTGAATCGCTCATCAAGTGGCTGGGCGATCCGACTGCGCGCCTCATCCACGCCGCGGAGGCAGTCGTGAAGCTCGACTGGTCGGGCTCTTCCCGGGTGACCATCGAAGCGATCGATGACTTGGCTTCGTCGGTGACAGCAGTGAGGGGAAATCACTAAATGCCCCGTCGTGACTCACAGAAGCCCGCCAGTGCGCCTGAAGCCGGTGCCGGCCTAATCACACCCGATCCAGCACAAAACGCGCTGGTGCCCGCCGCTGAGTCGGGGGGAGCGGTTCCAGCCCCTCAGCCGAAGCTCGGCCAAGCGTCGGTCAGCACGTTAAATGTTGAGCGGCGCCAGGGCGAAACGGACGGTCATGTGCTCGCACGCATAGCGCTGGACCCTGTCGCGCGACACGGAGTGCTTGCTGGCACCTTTGCCGCGCAGGTCTTTGGCGTGGACGAACGCACTACCATCGCAGACTCCACCACCGTCATGGGTGAGGAAGTCGAAAAGGCCGCCGAGGGCGACCTGACCTTTGCCAGCCGCATGCTCGCTGCTCAGGCCCTGTCACTCGACGCGATGTTCACCGAAATGATGCGCCGGTCTGGCAACAAGTTGGGTGTGCATCCAGAGGGCATGGAGCGCTACATGCGGCTGGCCCTCAAGGCCCAATCCGCCTGCCGGACCTCGCTTGAAGCGCTGGCGAAGCTCCACCAGCCCCGCGAGCAAACCGTCAAGCATGTCTATGTCAACGAAGGTGGGCAGGCGGTCATTGCCGATCAATTCCACCAGCATGCCGGGGGAGTCAAAATTGGAAAACCCGTCGAACAATCCCATGCAACGTTTGGCGACCTCGCCACGCTGCCTCGCGAGGACTCGCTCGGGGAGGCAATGCCAATCGCCTGCCGTGAAGGGGAAGCGGCGGTGCAGGATGCACGGCGGGACTAATCCGGGCGCACCGAAAGGCAACCGGAATGCTTGGAAGCACGGCTTCTATTCGGAAGCGGAGCGCCGCCGGCGTAGAGCCCTCGCTTCGCTTCTTTGTTCGCTTAACGAGACAAGCCGACTTTCCTAGCGAAGCAGTGTCGCCAGGCGCGCCAAAGGGAAATAAGAACCGCTACATTCATGGCCGATACTCTGCCGAGGCTATCGCGTGTCGCCGTGCCGTAGCTTCGCTATTGCGCGAGGTACGGGAGTTGATCGGCTAGACATGCTCACCGATCTGGCGGTGCTAAGCAACAGCTTAGACTTAGCGGCCGCGTCCGTGGTATTATAGGCCTGTGGTGATGAAAAGCGACGGAATGAATTTTGCGCCGACATACGGGGGGACTCATGCGGAAAGAATGGGGAAGCATCGTATTGGGGGCCCTTGGGGGCATTGTGATCATGATGCTTTTGGGGTTTCTGGTTTTTGGATGGGTGCCGGGGAGCACCTCCCGGCAGGCCGGGGATGATCAATCAAAGGCCTCGCTACTGGAGGCGTTCTCAGACATTTGTGTTGCCCGGTTCAATGCCGATCCAGACGCAGCCGCCAACCTCGCCGCCCTGAAGGCAACGAACAGCTTCACTCAGGGCGACTATGTCGAGGCCGGCGGATGGGCAACGATGCCGGGCAGCGACAAGCCGGTGGCCGGCGTTGCCAAGCAATGCGCCAGCGAACTAGTCGCCACTTCGCCGTAGCCGTACCGGCGTGAGCCCATCAGTGCGAGCGTTGGTCGCGCGCTTCGTCGTCGAGTTCGTCGGCGCGGGCCCGTGAGCGTGGCGAGTATCTCGTCGCTTAGGATCTGATGCGGGAGATATTTGGAAAGGCGCCTCCATGATGCGCATCCCGCCGAAGCCCTGAGCACTTTCGCTCACCCTGTGAACTGTTCCGCCCTACAAGCGAGAATTACGGGGATGGCGGAACGGTATCGCCGATGATGACGGTTCAACTGTCGCGCGCACCCCGGCGACCGTCGAGCACGTCCACGCGCAAGCATGGCCTCTATTCGGGGGAGGCGATCAGGAATCGGCGGATGGTCGCTGATCTGATCCGCGCTAGTCGGGAACTGGTTGAGACGCTCTAAGACAGCGACGCCCTCAGTGCGGTGGCGGCAGCCTTCCGCTTCCTGCGCCAGCCGGCCGCTCTGCCGACGAACTCTCCAAGGCCGCGCCGGCAGCGAGAAGAACGGACCGCTGGTCGCCTCCTTCTCGAACTCGATCCTGACCCCGACGGCCTTCTCGGCGATGAAGTAAGGGCCGCTTACTCCCCGCCCCCGCCGAAATCGCCGCCGCCACCGAAATCGCCGCCGCCGAAACCCGATCCGGAATCGACGGCCGGCGCGGAATCGAGGCCGGCGGCAAAAGCGGAATCCGAGAAATTATTGTTGGCGAGCATGTCGGCGAGGATGAAACCGCCAGCGACGCCGAGCGCTGTCTGCGATGCCCCGGCGAGGAAGCCGAGGCCCGCAGGCATTTCGGGCTGCGCGGATGCCCGCGCCGTCGTCGGCGGCGCCGACCGGCGACCGCTGCCGAACAGGGTCGACAGGATGCCGCCGCCGCTCCGCTGCCTCTCGATGCCGTCATGGGCCGCGTTGAGCGCCCATTGCTGCACCAATACGGTCTGCGCGAGGTAATAGGCCGCGGCCGGCTGGCGGGCGACGAGCCGGGCGATCATCGCCTCGGCCTCCGCATCGCGCGGGCCACTCGTCCGCTCCGCCTCCTTGAGGCGCGTGAAGAGATCCTCGATGGCCTGACGGTCGACGATGTTCACGGCGTCCTTCCTCCCGGGTAATGGTTCGGTCGGCGAACCTTCGACCGACATTCCTTAACTAAATGTCCGCTGATAATACAGCGCAGAAACAGCGCAGCATCCCACTGCAACGACGCTCTACCCGGCCAACCGCAGCGCGGCGGGCCTTGGATAGCACTCGTAGCTGGTCATCACTCGCACCGCTGCAGGACTATATCGCCGTCCTCGTATGTGACGACGGCAGTCAGACCTTTGATTTCGACGGTGACGAGATCGACCCACGTTTTACCGTTCGCGTTGGCACAACGGCCGTCAAAGGTGCACACCGCATCCGGCTCGTGAAGCCGGTCCTCGATGATCAGGATCGGAACCTCACTACCGGTGAAGTCGCCGCGGCAGGTTTCGGGCGTCCCGTACATCGCCGCAAGGGCGCTGCCGGGCACCAAGGCCACCAGGGCCAGAAGCGTTCGCATAGGACCACAATAGTGCATGAGCAACACCGACACGACTGCTAACAGTGCTAACAGGTCGCAACGGTAAAGCCGGCAGATCGTCGAAATGGTCGGATAACAGCCGTCCCGGCCAAGCAATCTCGCCTGCGACTTCACGGTCGGCCAGGTCGCCGTCCTCTCCGTCATTGCCCGTGAGGTCAAGAAGCAGGGCCGCTGCGCCCTGCCGATGGACGCTATCGCCGCATGGCCGGAACCTGCCGCACCGTAGTGCAGGAGGCCCTCCGCCATGCCCGCGAGCTTCGCCTGGTCGCCGTCATCGAGTGCCGGTTATTAGGGTGCCCGTCACCGCCTGCAGGCGAACGGACGATTTAACCACAGTCGGCTTCGCGTAGGGTTTTCTCATCGCAATCCCTCAGAGTTGGCAGCGCCATGCGGCGCGTCACGCATGCCAAGTCTCGCATATTCGTGCGCAATCGCAATGCGAGCGTGGGAGGCGACGGTGGGCGAATGTGCACGGCGGCTGGGTATAACTATGACAACCCGCGCATCCATATCCCGCCACCTTAAAAGGCGGCTCACCCCGCCAGCCTCCTCCACCAGGCCCGCGTCGGTGCCGCCAGCGCTAGGGTCGCCCGCTCCCTTTCTCACGGCGAGTGACCCGCTGCCGCCCCGAGTCATTAGTGCGGTTGGCTTTCCTTCGTCCGCCCCGCTTCCGGCGCCGAATCCGCTAGCCAAGACAAATTTGCGCAATCACTTGCCCGCTCGCAAATTAGGAGACCTACTTACCCGGCCAACGCAAATCTGTCTGCGCCTTGCCGCTGCAATTGTTGGCGTACGTAAACTGGCCGGTATTTATTTCCCGACACGCCCATTCCAGTTGACCATACTGATTATAAAACTGATCCCAGTCGGCGCCGCCGTAGCTTGGATAGGCTGCCGCAGATCCGCCGCCACAATTGTTGTTCGAGCAAACAGCCGCCGCCGCCCCAACCGCGCCAAGCGCCAGGCCAATGGCTATCGCAGTATTCTGTTGCCGAACCAATTGCGCGCATCGTTCAGGTGACACCGATCGAGCCGCGAGCTCGGTGTGCAGCGCGCTTGCGAAAAATGGGTCCTGCGTCTTCGTCAACGACCTGCAAAGCGCCGACGTACTTACAGACTTCGAGTTCTTGTCTAGGGCCTGTTGTGAAGTCGAGCATGCCGCTGTCAGCAGCGTCATCATGCTGACTGCGCAAACCGCTACACGCTTTCTGACCACTTTGCCCCCCGGCCACTCGATCCCGCCGCCTCAAAGCAGCGGGACGGAAAAAAAGAGACGGGGGAGCGCCACCACAACCGAGCATGCCGGCAATCAGGCAAGCTATACTCGACCTCTTCGCACGGCCTCCATCAAGGCGATGCCCCCACTGTCAGAAACTCCTCGCCGACACCGTCGAATCTAATCTGCCAAAGTAGTGCTAGTAGGGTGACTCTTCCTCACCGTCCTCAGAATAAGAGTCTTCGTCCGCCCCATAATCGTAGTTCGACTCCTCCTCGGCTTCCTTCTCTTCCGCCCACGCCCTGCAGCCCTCGATGAAGCTGTTCGAGTTGCCGCCGCAATCGTCGGCATCCTCGATGCCCTTGTCGGCTGCCCAGTCGTATCCGGCCGAGTGTCCGGAACAGTCAACGGTGCATGGGTAGCCGCCAAAGGTCTGAGCGGCGGCAGGCGAAAGAGCTAGAGCTAGAACGCCAGCCGCGACCAGGATGCGCATGCGGCTAATGGCAGTGATAGCTGTTGGTCGCAGTTTCGTTGTGACAGCCCTGCGCATTTGTTCCGCCGCTATGAGCAAGGGCGGCGCTGGCCCCAAACACAACAATGAACATGGCGATGGCGATTTTCATTGACATTTCTCTAGCTAAGATTGAACCGCGCGAGCTTACCCCTCTTGGTTGTAGTCGGCAACCCTCTTTTCCCACCCTGCCGCGGATGATGATTTTGAGGTTTGCAATAAGCGCAGTTGGATCACTGGCGTACTGTTAAGTGCCGACGACGACATGCCCTAGGGGGATGAAATGCGAACAGAGCAACTGCATTAAGAGCGGTCCCGTCGCTGGTCGTGTTGGAATTCGCGTGACGTGGCTCCGGCGTGGTGAAGGTATCGGTTCAGGCGGGCAGGTCAACCGGCTGATCGACGGGCTTGGTTGCGAGGGTCTGCCAACCGTCGATTTTGCGCATGACGATCTGTCCGGATGCCATCAGCGCCCAGAAGAGCATTGCCGCTGTTGCCGCCGAGGGCAGCACGGTCTGGGTCTTGATCCGC
>CAMCWB010000012.1 GCA_945882315.1 Bauldia litoralis
CGGACAGATCGTCATGCGCAAAATCGACGGTTGGCAGACCCTCGCAACCAAGCCCGTCGATCAGCCGGTTGACCTGCCCGCCTGAACCGATACCTTCACCACGCCGGAGCCACGTCACGCGAATTCCAACACGACCAGCGACGGCACCGCCGCGCCGCAACAGACCTTCTGCGCTGGTCGGTTGGCGCGAAGCCGCGCTACGGCCACGAGTTCAACGACTACGAGCCGCCGGCCAATCCGGCCACGCCGCCGCCGACCGTCGCCAGCGTCATCCGCGATACAAGAGGCTGGTTTCGTCAGCTCGGCGTCCGCATGCTGAGCGCGGTGCTGATCTGGTGGCTGTCTTTCGACGCCAAGTCCGAAGACGAGGAGCAGGCCTAGGATGCTCGCCGGCCAGCTGGCCCTGATCGTTGCGGCGCTTTTCTCCGGCGCGGCCTTCTACGTGAATTTCGCCGAGCATCCGGCCCGTATGCATCTCGACGACGGCGGCATGCTGAAGCAATGGAAGCCGGCCTATGGACGCGGCTTTCTCATGCAAGGACCGCTGGCGGTCATCGGCGCCCTGCTCGGCGCCCTTGCCTGGTGGCAGACCGGCTCCTGGCTTTTCCTGGACGGAGCCATCCTGATCCTCGCCAATTGGCCCTACACGCTGCTTGTCATCATGCCGGTCAACAATCAGCTGATGGCGACCGATCCGGCCAGGGCCGGCGGCGAAACGCGCGCGCTGCTCAATCGCTGGAACACGCTTCACGCCGGGCGCACCGGCCTCGGCGTCGCCGCGACGCTGATCTTCCTGATCGCTCTCCAAGGCTAACCGGCTTCAACCGCCAAAGCGAAGCGTCCGGAAGACGCGCACGCAGGCATAGGCGATGCCGAAGCCCACCGCGATATAGATAGCGTATTTCCGGAAAAGGTTCGGCCCCTGCCGCGCCGGCGCATCGCTGCGCTTCGCTGCCCAGTTATGGGCGTCCTGGTTCTCGACCCAGAGGCGGGCCGCGGCAAGCTTCTCCTTGTCCCATCGTCGCGCCAGAAGCTTGGAGCGGACGCGGGCGGCGCCGAGCTCCTTGAATTCGGGATTGTAATCCTTGGGCGGACGGGAGGTGGAGCGAAGGACCATGGGAGCATGCAGCCTGGCGAAGGATATCGCCGATGCGTGAAATTACTCCCGATCATAACGAAAAAGAAGCGATCAAGATCGCGCCGGCGGGGTCCGGCCGGCGCCCGTGGGGGCGGAGACACCGGCCGGCGAGGCCCGCTACGCAACAAAGGGGGCGGTTGATTGGGCCCGCCACCCTGCCTCGACGACAAACCAAAGAGATTCGCCGTAACCTCAGATACGGACGACGGGAACGGCCGGTTTCATCCGCGCCAAAAATTATTCTGCCGGCGGAAGCTCGCCGCCGATCTCGACCTTCCGGGTCTTTTTGTCGAAGACGCAGATGATCCTGAGATCCATTTCGGCGCCCTTGGCCTTGCCGTGGACCAGCGCCAGCCCATAGCTTTCCGAACCGAACGGGTCGACATCCGCGACCGCCGTCTCGAAGGAGGACTTCGTGGCGTCGAGGCAGGCCACCCTCACCTCTTCACGGAATCCTTCCCACGCGTCCGGCGAGGAGGCTGCGGCCGGCATTGCCAGGCCGACCAGGCCGGCAAAGGCCAGGAGAACAATAGGTCTCATCGATCACCTTCTTGGAATTCAGGCAGGGCAAGGACGGTTCGCACGGCAGGAAGGCGGGATCGTGACAGCGTCACGACCGGCGCGTCGCTCGACTGGACCGCGTAGCCGTCCTCTTCGAGCCGCCCGAGAAAGCGCTCCAGGTTCGAGCGGGTGAAATAATGCATCGGGATGACGAGGGGTGCGCCGATATCCTTCAGGACGCCGATCATGTCGTCGATATTGAGCGTGTAGCTGCCATCGACCGGCGCCAGCACCACGTCGATCCGGCCGAGCGCCTTCAGGTGGTCCGCCGTCAGGGGATGGTGGAGATGGCCGAGATGCGCGATGCAGAGCTCCGCCACCTCGAAGACGAAGATCGAATTCATATCGCGCTGGATCGTCGCGGAAGCGCCGAAGCCGCCGCGGATATTGGTCGTCACGTTCCTGATCCAGACATCGCGCACCGTCACTTCGTGCTGCACCGGGCGGCCGTCTTCACCCCAGCCGCGCAGCACGTGCCGGATCTCCGGCTCTGGATAGGCGGTGAAATGCGTCGAATGCGCTTGGTTCATCGTCACGATGTCGGGGACGATCGAAGGCCGCACGCCGTCATTGTAATCGGTCGCGATAGTGACGCCGGCCGGGCTTTCGATGAGGAAGGTGGCGTGGCCGATAAAGGTCAGCCGAACCTGCCCTTCCTCGGCCGCCTGCACCGGCACGACGAAGCGCGCCGGCATCAGGTAGGGAATCGAGGCGACGAAGCGCGGGCAGCGTTCCGGCTCCTCGTCCTGCTATGCCGCCGCCGGCAGCGTCAGGGCAATGAGGGCCGTCAAGGCGAGCGCGACGATCGGCGGACGAAACATCGCCCGTTCTCCCTTTCCCGGTCGCGCCCCCGCGCCTCCGAAAGACTTGCATGCAATGCACTATAGGCCAAGCCGGAACTCGCCTTCCGCCCGACCGTGGCTTCCTGCTAGATTGCACCCATGAAGATTCCCGCCATTGCCGTTGTTTTCGCCGCCGTCCTCGCCGTTCCGTTTGCCGCCGTCGCGCAGGACGGCCCCACCGGCATAGGCTTCGTCCAGGCCGAGGAAGGCACCTGGTGGTGCCGTGACTTCGAGCCCGGCAAGGCGTTCGCCTGCGCAACGCAGAAATGCACCACGGAAAGCAGCGGCCAGGATTGCCATCCGACGCGGTGGTGCTCGCCGGCCGGCTGGTCCGGCCTGATGACAGTCTGGCTCCCCGAATTCCACGCCACGACGCCGCTCTGCGGCGTTTCCGGCGAGGTCGCCCTGATTGCGGCCTTCGAGGCTCTCTGCGCCGGCAGCCCCGACGTTACCCGCTGCGACGTGACCATGATCATCGATCCGGACGGCACCGAGCATCCGATCGATGACGCAAGCTGGGAAGGCCCCGCCGTCGCGACACCCGAACCCGAGGCGCCGGAACTGCCCGCTGTTGAATCGCCCGAGCCTCCCGAAACGCCGACGGCCCGCGAAACCCAACCCGTCCAATAAATTTCACGAACCCACAGGAAACGCCGCCATGGCTCTCTCAATGCATCAAGTCTCGGTACCCGTCTTCGAGCGCTCGCTGAAGGCGCTGTCGAACTGCCTCGACAAGGCGGCCGCGCATGCCGAAGCGCACAAGATCGACCCGCTGGCGCTGACGGGCTTCCGCCTCTATCCGGACATGTTCCCCTTCGCCCGCCAGGTACAGTTCTCGACCGACCACGCCAAGGGCGCGCCGGCCCGCCTCGCCGGCATCGAAGTGCCGAAATACGAAGACACCGAAACGACCATTCCCGAACTCCAGGCACGCATCGCCAAGACGCTCGCCTTCATGGCCTCGATCGACCCGAAGAAGATGGACGGCGCCGAGGACCGGGAAATCAAGATGATGGCGGCCGGCAAGGAGCGGGGCTTCACCGGCTACTCCTATCTCTTCACCCATGCGATGCCGAACTTCTTTTTCCATGTCACGACCGCCTACGACATGCTCCGGCACAACGGCGTCGTCCTCGGCAAGCGCGACTTCCTGAACAATCCGTAATGCGCATGTCCGGCAAGGCGCCGCACTTTCGCCGCCTTGCCGGCCCCATGGAATGGAAACCCTGTTGTCGCGCCTGAACCGGTGCATCGGAGAAACCAAATGCGGACCACTTCCTTGCGGCGTCTAGCGCTCGGGGTCGCCCTTGGCGCCCTCCTTTTCGCGGGTCATCCGGCCTTTGCGGCGCCCGACGCGAAGCAGGTCGCCGACGCGCTGGTCGCGGCATCGACCGCCACCGGCCGCGTCAAGGCGAGCTATGAATCGGCCGCGGAGGAAGGCGGCGCGATCGCCATCACGAATTACAAGGCGGTCCGCACCGACGCGCAGACGGTGACGATCCCGAAGCTCGTGATCACCGGCACCGCCGAACGCCAGCCCGGCGGGTTCACCGCGGAGAGCATCGCCTTCGACGGCGGCAAGGCGACGCACGGCAAGGACACCGTCACCTGGGCAACCGGCCTCGTCGAAGAAGCGGTCATCCCGACTGCCGAAGAGGTCAAGGCCGAGAGCAATATCCGGCCCTTCTCCAAGCTCGGCATGTCGACCATCAGCGTGAGCGAATCCAATCTCGCCGAACCGATCACCGTCTCCGACGTCAGCATGGTCCTGCAGAGCGCGTCGGACGGCTCGACCAGCGCCTTCGCGAGCCAGGTCGGCGGCATTCACTTCACATCCGAAGTATTCAAGGACGAGCCGCAGCAGAAAGCCATCATCGACGCACTTGGCTACGAGAAGTTCGACATCAACGTCGCCGCGGCGGGTGCATTCGACGCCGCCGCCACGGAGATGACGCTGAGTTCGCTCACCATCAACACCGCCGATGTCGGCACGCTGACCGTCAAGGCGCAGTTGAGCGGCGTCTCGCCCGGCGGCGCCATGACATCGAACAAGGAAAGCCAGACCAAGTCGGATGCCAAGCTGAACAATCTCGAGATCCGCTTCGACAATAGCGGCGTCGTCGAGCGCGCCCTCGACATGCACGCCGCGATGATCTTCGGCACGCGCGCCGACGCGGCCGCACAGGCCAAGGCGCTGGTCCCGATCGGCCTGAATTTCCTCGGCGGCGACGCCGCGTTCCAGGCCAAGGCAGCGAAGGCCGTCGGCGACTTCCTCGACAATCCGAAATCGATCACCTTCTCGGCAGCGCCCACCGTGCCGGTGACGATCGAGGAGATCGGCAGCGCCGCGATGGGTCGCCCGGATACGCTGCCTGCCCTCCTCGGCGCAGACATCACCGCCAACTGACAGCGCAGCGCAAACGGCGGCACCGAAAGCAGTCGATGAGAAAAACCGTCGCCCTCCTCGCCGTGCTGATGCTGGGAGTCACGCCGGCGGCCGCGCAAAGCGACCAGCTTGGTCTCGCCCTGATTGCCTGGGTCCAGTCGATCGACGCGACCGCGAACTGGCAAGCTCGCCTGGACGGCCTGACGCTGAATGAAGGCACGCGCTCGGCAACTGTCGGCACCCTGACAATCGCCGCCGAAGCCGGCGGCATGACGGTCGAGTTGAAAGGCATCACCCTCGACGACTACGCCGAGCTGGCCGGCGGCGGCTTCACCGCGAGAGCGCTCAAGGTCGATCGCGCCACGGTGAAAAACGCCGAGACCGACATCGCGATATCGAACGTCGAATTCGAGGAGATCGCGGTGCCGGCGCTGGCCGGTCTCGCCTTCCAGAGGCGCGAACCCTTCACCTCGATGCTGCCGGTGCTTGCCGCCGTCGCGAAGAGCAAGTCGGCGCGCGGATCGGTCGGCGAGATCGCCATCGTCGAGCGCTTCCAGGGCGTCGAGAGCCGGATAACCTACCGCAACATCACGTTCACCGGCGTCGTCGACGGCAGGATCGAGTCCGTTCGCGCCGCGCCGCTGACGGTCGAGTCGCCCTCGCCCAATCCGCTCGTCGACATGACCATCGCGATAGCCGAGGCGCGCGGCATCGACCTCGACGCCTTCCTCGCGGTCTACGATCCGGCCCGCTATGCCGGCGCCGGCGACCGCCAATGGCGGACGGCCGTCGCGCATACATCATATTCCGACATCACCTTGAACGCGCCCGGCCTCGGCATGCGCGTCGCCGGAGCCGTGGTCGAGAATTTCTCGCTCCGCCAGCCCTCGGAGCCTTTTGCTCCGCTGGCCGACGCCTCGCTCACCGATACCGATGTCTCGCCGGAACTGATGGCCGCGTTCCAGGCGCGCTATCTCGCCGATCTCCTCAGTGCCTACGGCATCGGCAAATTCATCTTCACCGACGTTTCTTTCACGGCACAGGGCGTCGACGAGTTGACGCTCGATCGCTTCCTCCTCTCCGAAACGTCGAGCGACCGCATCGGCGAGATCGCAATCGAAGGCTTCGTCGGCGCCATTCCGGGCCAGGGCGGCATCGCGATCGGCCGCCTCGCCTTCGGCGGCATCGTGCCGCCCGCCACCGAAAAGCTCATCGCCGCCAGCGAGCAATCCGCCCGCGGCATGGATGTCGATTTCTCGGCGCTGGCGCCACAGATCGATTTCTTCGAAGCGTCCGGGATCAACCTCCAGGCAGTCGATTTCCCCGGCGCCACGCTCGCCAAGATGCGCATCGACACCAAGGATTATGTCGGCTCGGTGCCGACCAGCACCGCCGTCAGGATCGAGGGACTGGATATTCCGGTGGCCCAGCTCCTGCCGGGGCGGGCGAGCGGCATCATCACCAGCCTCGGCTATGAGCGGCTCGACGCCGATCTCGCCTTCGACCTCGCCTGGAACGAAACCGACGATACCTTCAAGCTCGACGGCTTCGACCTCGACATCGACGATTTCGGCAGGACGACCGCCGATATCGTCCTAACCGGCCTCACCCGCGAAATGCTCGAGAGCGCCGATCCAGCCGACCTCCTCGGCGGTCTTGGCTTCGACAGTGCCAGCCTCACCTTCGAGGACAAGTCGCTGGTCGACCGCAGCCTGTCGATGCGCGCCGATCTCCTGAAGGTCCCGCTCGATCGGCTGAAGCAGCAATTGGCCGGAGCGCTGCCGCTGATGCTGGCTTTCGTCGGCAATCCGGACACGGTGCAGAAGATCGTTCCGGCGCTCCAGACCTTCATCAAGACGCCAGGCACGCTGACGATCGATGCGAAGCCGTCCGATCCGGTGCCGGTGTCGACGATCGAGGCCGCGATCAAGACCCGGCCGCAGAGCTTGCCGGGCCTCCTGTCGATCACGCTGAGCGGCACGCCGGGCGCCGGCGGAGAGGCCCCGAAGGCCGTCGAGCCGGAAAGCCCGCCGACCGAGGCGCCCATGCGCAAGACGCTGGCGCCGGAAGTCCGCCCCGATACGACCGGTTCGACCAAGCCTATTCCGGCAGAACGACCCTGATATGCAGCTCGCGGAGCTGCTTGGCCGTCACGTCCGACGGCGCCCCCATGAGCAGATCCTCGGCGCGTTGGTTCATCGGGAAGAGCGTCACCTCGCGGAGATTCTCCTCGCCGCAGAGCAGCATGACGATGCGGTCGACACCGGGCGCGATGCCGCCATGCGGCGGCGCCCCATATTGCAGAGCCCGTAGCATGCCGCCGAACTTGCTCTCCAGCACGTCCTCGCCATAGCCGGCGAGCGCGAAGGCCTTCCGCATAATCTCCGGCTTGTGGTTCCGGATGGCGCCGGACGACAATTCGATGCCGTTGCAGATGATGTCGTACTGGAAGGCGTTGATCGCCAGGATCCGGTCCTTGTCGCCCGGATCGAGCGCCAGGAACGCCTCATGGTCGAAGTTCGGCATGGAGAACGGATTGTGCGAGAAGTCGATCTTCTTCTCGTCCTCGTTCCACTCGAACATCGGGAAATCGACGACCCAGCAGAATTCGAAGCGGCTGTCGTCGATCATGTTGAGGTCGCGCCCGACCTTCTGGCGGGCAGCACCTGCAAAGGCGACGAACTTGTCCGGTCGCCCGCAGATGAAGAACACCGCGTCGCCGGCATCGAGCGACAGTTGCTCCTGGATGGCGCGCGTCCGCTCCTCGCCAATATTCTTGGCGATCGGCCCGGCGCCTTCGGCGTCGCCCTCGCGGAAGAAGATGTAGCCAAGGCCCGGCTGGCCCTCGCCCTGCGCCCAGGAGTTCATCCGGTCGCAGAAGGCCCGCGAGCCGCCGCCCTTGGCCGGGATCGCCCAGACCTCGACGCGCGGATCAGCGGCGATCTGGCCGGCAAAGACCTTGAAGCCAGAGTCGCGGAAATGGGGGGTGACGTCCTGCATCTCGATCGGGTTGCGCAGGTCCGGCTTGTCGGAACCGTATTTGCGCATGGCGACGGCATAGGGAATGCGCGGGAACTCCGACGTCGCGGGCTTGCCGTTGCCGAATTCCTCGAAGACACCGCGCAGCACCGGCTCGATCGCCTGGAAGACGTCTTCCTGCTCGACGAAGCTCATCTCGATATCGAGCTGGTAGAACTCGCCCGGCGAGCGGTCGGCGCGCGCGTCCTCGTCGCGGAAACAGGGCGCGATCTGGAAATAGCGGTCGAAGCCGGCAATCATCAGCAACTGCTTGAACTGCTGGGGCGCCTGCGGCAGCGCGTAGAACTTGCCGGGATGGTTGCGGGCCGGCACCAGGAAGTCGCGGGCGCCTTCCGGGCTCGACGCCGTCAGGATCGGCGTCTGGAACTCGAAGAAGCCGCCGTCGCGCATCCGCCGGCGGAGCGAGGCGATGATCTCGCCGCGCTTCATGATGTTCTGGTGCAGCTTGTCGCGACGAAGATCGAGGAAGCGGTATTTCAGCCGCGTCTCTTCCGGATAGTCGAGCTCGCCGAAGACCGGCACCGGCAGTTCGGCGGCGGTCGACAGCACCTCGATTTCGCGGGCGAACACCTCGATGGCGCCGGTCGGCAGATTGGCGTTGGCGGTCTCGGCCGGCCGCGCCCTCACCTCGCCATCGACCCGGATCACCCATTCCGAGCGCGCCGTCTCGGCCACCGCGAAGGCGGGCGAATCGGGGTCGGCGACGATCTGCGTCAGGCCGTAATGGTCGCGGAGGTCGATGAACAGCAGGCCGCCATGATCGCGGACACGATGCACCCAGCCGGCAAGGCGGACGGTCTGGCCGACTTCGGCCGGGCGAAGGGCGCCGCAAGTGTGCGAGCGATAGCGATGCATGGAATGTTCCCGGCCGGTCGGAAATGGTCGAAAAGCGGCCGCGAAGCAGGCCGCAAACGCGCCGGAAAAGCACATGCAAGCCGGGCTTTGTCAAGGCGTCGGAGGCGTGACGGCGGCTTGCTCCTCGCCCATTTTGCCGGTCTCGCGGAGGACCTAAATGCAGGCCGTCGGCCACACGACGCGCAGTATCGTATCAAATTTGCAACAGTCGAGACGCTGCTGCCATTCCGTCGCAGGAATTTTTGCCCTCCGGAGCCCCCCCGACAGGGCGACAAGGGGGCGTCAGCGGGCTATACGACGGATCATGAGCATGATCGACTCCACCGCCAACCTAGCCGCCGTCTGCGAACGGCTGTCTGCCGCCGATTTCGTCACGGTCGACACCGAATTCATGCGCGAAACCACCTATTGGCCGCGCCTTTGCGTCATTCAGATGGCCGGGCCGGACGAAGCGGTTATCATCGACGCCATGGCGCCGGGTATCGAGCTTGAGCCATTCTTCAAATTGATGGCGGACGAGCGGGTCATGAAGGTCTTTCATGCCGCCCGCCAGGACATCGAAATCGTCTTCCATCGCGGCGGCCTGATCCCCCACCCGATCTTCGACACCCAGGTGGCCGCCATGGTCTGCGGCTTCGGCGATTCGATCAGCTACGACCAGCTCGTCCAGCGCCTGACCGGCGCGCGCATCGACAAATCCTCGCGCTTCACCGATTGGGCCCGCCGCCCGCTGAGCGAGCGCCAGATCGAATATGCGCTCGCCGACGTGACCCATCTCCGCGACGTCTATCAGGCCCTTGCCGACCGCCTCGAGCAGCAGGGCCGCGCCGACTGGGTCCGCGAGGAAATGGGCGTCCTGACCTCTCCCGCGACCTATCAGCTCGAGCCGGAAGAATCCTGGAAGCGCCTCAAGATGCGCGTCCGCAAGCCGATCGAGCTCGCCATCCTCCAGGAAGTCGCCGCCTGGCGCGAGCGCGAGGCGCAAAGCCGCGACGTGCCGCGCAGCCGCGTCATCAAGGACGACGCGATCTACGAGATCGCCTCGCAGCAGCCGGCCAACGCCGCGGCGCTCGGCCAGCTCCGCACCATTCCGCGCGGCTTCGAGCGGTCGCGCTCGGCCGACAACATCCTCGCCGCCGTGCAGCGCGCCCTCGCCATCCCCAAGGAAGAACTGCCGAAGGTTCCCAAGCAGCGTCCCGCTTCCAACGGCAGCGGCGCTACCGTCGACCTGCTGAAGGTCCTCTTGAAGATGATGAGCGAGAGCCACGGGGTCGCCTCGAAGGTCATCGCCACGGTCGACGACCTCGAAGCCATCGCCGCCGACGACGCGGCCGACGTGCCCGCCCTGCATGGCTGGCGGCGCGAGCTGTTCGGTGAGACGGCGCTGAAGCTGAAGCGCGGCAGGATCGCGCTGGCCGTCGAGCAGAACCACGTCGTAGCGGTCGAGCAATAGCTACTCGACTTTCACCACGGCTTCCATGCCGCTCAGCTTGGCGAGCTGGCCGAGGCGGCGCTGGACGCGCGAGCCGCCGAGCGGCGCAAGATCGGTCGGCAGCACTAGGATGAGCTGCCGGCTCGTCGATTCGATCCGCGCCCGGCTGACCACGCCCGGCATCGCCCCGGAAATCAGGTAGGCAACCCGCAAGGTCGCACCGAGCGCCCGCGCCCGTTCGAGGAGGCGGGTCGGCGCAATCTCGCGGATGCGCGGCGACAGATGCTCGTCGACCAAGCCCTCGTGATGATAGAAATTGGCGAGCGCCAGATAGGCCCGCCCGGGATGGTCGATGCCGATGAAGGCGGCATGGGCGATCAGGTTGAGGCTCTGCTCGCCGCGATATTCCGGATGCGCCCGCCAACCGATGTCGGCAAGCAGGCAGGACGCGTGCCGGAGCCGCGTCTCCTCCTCGGTCTCGTCGAGCCCCAGCGCCACAAAGACCTGCGTGCTCCACGGGAAGAGTTCGTGGACATGGCGCGGCGAACGCGACCGGAGATAGGCGAGTTCCTCGCAAGCGGCGATCAGCGGATCTTGCGCTTTCGCCTCCGCATCGAGGAGGTCGTAAAGCCGCCCCTCGCGGACGCCGAGCGCCGACATGACGATCTGTGACGGCTTCATGATCTTGATGATCTGGTCGAGCACCACCGCGCCGTAAGGCAGGAGCCCGCGCCTGGCTCGCGACACCACCTCGATCGAATCGAGCGAGTCGAGGTCGCGGCGCGAGACCATGCGGCAGAACTCGCTCGCCTCGCCGGGATCGATCCCGTACTGGTGCATGACGTGGAGCGGATAGCCCTTCTGGCGCATGTGCAGCCGGGCGAGCGACCGCCACGAGCCGCCGATCGCATAGAAGGCGCGCTTGCCGTTCGTATCGGTCAGGACATTCGAGGCCGACAAAAGGTCGACCGCGATCTTCTCCGCCCTCTTCACCGATTTGTCGGATGCATCTTCGAGCCGCACGCCGCCGAGCGGGAAGGTCTCGCCGGTCCCGATGCGGGTGCCGCTGACGTCGACCAGTTCAAGGCTGCCACCGCCGAGATCGCCGGCGATACCATCGGCGTTGTGGATGCCCGAGACGATGCCCATTGCCGTCAGCCGCGCCTCTTCGGCGCCGCTGAGGAGCGAGACCTTGCAGCCGGTGATCGCTTCGACCGAGGCGACGAATTCCGGCCCATTGACCGCCTCGCGGGCCGCGGCCGTCGTCAGGACATGGGTCTCGGTGACGCCCATCTGCCGGGCGAGTGCCGTAAAGCGCCGGAGCGCCGCCAGCGCCGAAGCGATCGCCGCCGGGTTCAGCCGGCCGGTGATCGCGACGCCGCGCGCCAGCTCGCAAAGCTCTTTTTCGTTGAAGAGCGGCGTCGCCGATCGCGACAGCCGCTCAAAGACGACGATACGGACCGAATTCGAGCCGATGTCGACGATCGCAACCGGCCCGCCATCGTGAATCCTTCCGGGCGCGATCTCGGGTCCTTCGCCGAAGGACAGCAAGACGTCGGACCTAGCGGGCACGACGACCCGAAGATTTCGACGCGTTTGCCTTAATGGATTTGCCACGTCCGGAGAGGCTCGGGTTGGTCATGAAATACTGGTGGGCATTGACGGGCGATTCGCCCTTTTTTGCAACAATACGAACCGAGCTGCCGTCCGGCAGGACCTTCCAGCTCTCCTGGTTGTCGGCAAGGTTGGTCACCATGATCTGGTCGAGGATCTGCTCATGCACGGTCGGGTTCAGGATCGGCACGATCGCCTCGACGCGCCGGTCGAGGTTGCGCGGCATCATGTCGGCCGAGCCAATATAGACGATCGCGTCCGGCGACGGCAGCTCATGGCCGTTGCCGAAGCAGAATATCCGGGCATGCTCGAGGAAGCGCCCGACGATCGACTTGACGTAGATATTCTCCGACAGACCCGGAATGCCCGGCCGCAGGCAGCAGATGCCGCGCACGACGAGCTCGATCTTCACGCCCGCCCGGCTGGCGTCGTAAAGCGCGTCGATGACCTGGCCGTCGACCAGCGAGTTCATCTTCATCCAGATGCCGCTCGGCCGCCCTGCCTTGGCGTGCACGATCTCGGCGTCGATCAGGTCGAGGATGCGTTTTCTCAGCATATGCGGCGAGACCGCAATGCGTTCGAGTTCGGCCGGCTCGGAATAGCCGGTGATGTAGTTGAAAAGGTGCGCCACGTCGCGCGCAATCGCCGGATCGGCCGAGAAGAAGGACAGGTCGGTGTAAACCCGCGCCGTCACCGGATGATAGTTGCCGGTGCCGATATGGACGTAGCTGGTGAGCTGGCCGTTCTCGCGCCGCACGACCATCGACAGCTTGGCGTGGGTTTTGAGCTCGATGAAGCCGTAGACCACCTGCACGCCGGCTCGCTCGAGATCGCGCGCCCAGCGGATGTTGGCTTCCTCGTCGAAGCGCGCCTTCAGCTCGACCAGCGCCGTGACCGACTTGCCGGCCTCGGCCGCCTCGGCGAGCGCCCGCACGATCGGCGAATCGTTGGACGTGCGATAGAGCGTCTGCTTGATCGCGATGACGTCCGGGTCCGACGCCGCCTGCCGCAGATATTGCACGACGACGTCGAAGGATTCGTAGGGGTGATGGACGACGAGGTCTTTTTGCCGGATCGCCGCGAAACAGTCGCCGCGATGCTCCAGGATGCGCTCGGGAAAGCGCGGCGTGTAAGGGACGAATTTCAGGTTCGGCCGGTCGACGCTGGCAAGCTGCGAAATATCGTTGAGCGCCAGCATCCCGTTGACGAGGAAAACCTCGTCGCCGATGACGCCAAGCGCCTTCGCGACGAGCTGCCGCAGGCTGTCGGGCGTCGCCGCTTCGATCTCCAGCCGGATGACCGAACCGCGCCGCCGCCGCTTGAGCGCACTTTCGTAAAAGCGGACGAGATCTTCCGCCTCTTCCTCGATCTCGATGTCCGAGTCGCGGATGAGCCGGAACGCTCCCTGCCCTTCCACCGCGTAACCGGGGAAGAGCCGTGGGATGAACAGGAGCACCGCCTGGTCGAGGCTGATGAAGCGATCGTTGTCGGCGTCGCCGCCGGGCAGGCGGATGAAGCGGCCGAGCGTCGCCGGCATGCGGATGAGCGCCGTCATGCCGCGGCCGCTCGAACGACGCGTCAGTTGCAGCGCCACGGTCAGGCCGAGATTGGGGATGAAGGGGAACGGATGTGCCGGGTCGATGGCGAACGGCGTCAGGACCGGAAAGATCGAGTCGAGGAAATGATGCTCGAGCCAGTCGCGATCCGCGTCCGAGATGCCGGCGGCATCGACGAGCCCGATGCCCGCCTTCGCCAGGTCGTGCCGCAATTGGCCCCAGCGATGCTGCTGGTCGCTGGCGAGCACCGCGACGGCGTCGCCAATCTGCCGCAGCTGCTCTGTCGGCGAGAGGCCATCATCGGACGCCATGCTGATGCCCTGGCGTTGCTGGCCCTTCAGGCCGGCAACCCGGACCATAAAGAATTCGTCGAGGTTGTTCGCGGAAATCGATAGAAAGCGAAGCTGCTCAAGGATGGGGTGGTTGGGATTGGACGCCTCTTCCAGCACGCGCCGATTGAAATGAAGCCAGGAAAGTTCCCGATTGATGAAACGCTCCGGCTTCTCGCGAAGCCGGCCGCCAGCCACCGCCTCGATCTCGACAACCGCGATTTCCCGCGGGGTATTCACGTCGGGGTTCTTCTGTTCCATTTCCGTCATGTCCAACCGATAGAGGACCATAACCCGCAATTGTGACGATTCTGCCAAGGAATCAGCCTATTGGGTCAACGCCGGCAAAATGGACATAAACATCACCGAAACCCTGCTGCATTTCGCCAGCACCTATCCGTGGCTGGTCGGCGGCCTGATTTGTCTCTCGGCCTTCCTTGAGGCAATTCCCTTTGTCGGATCCCTGTTCCCGGGCTCGGCAACCGTTCTCGTGCTTTCCGGCGCCGTCGGGGCCGCCGGCGGCCCGGTCTGGCCGCTGGTCGCCTGGGGCTGTCTGGGCGGCTTTATCGGCGACACGCTCGGCTACTGGATCGGCCGCCGCTACGGCGTGACGCTGCGCGAGGTCTGGCCCTTCACCAGCCGGCCGGCGCTCTGGGACAATGTCGCAGGCTTCCTGCAGAAGCATGGCGGCAAGAGTGTCGTCATCAGCCGCTTCCTGCCCGGCGTCCGCGCCGTCACGCCGATCGCGGCCGGCGCGATGGGCATCAAGGCGCCCTTCTTCGTCGTGACCAGCATCATCGCGGCATTCGCCTGGGCGCTCGTCTATGTCGTTCCCGCCGCCCTCCTCGGCCAGCTCCTGTCGACCGCCGGGCAGATCAGCGGCCGCCTCGTCGGCGCCGTGCTGACGGTCATCGTCGCGCTGGCGCTGGTCGTCTGGCTCGCCCGCGTCGCGGCGGCGGTGATCGGGCCGCGGATCTACCGCTTCTACCGGCTGACGGTCAGCCAGATGGAGGTCTCGTCGAACCCGGTGGCACGCAAGATCGGCGGCCTCCTCGATCCGGCGCTGGCGACGATCGGCCCGCATCTCATCTGGGGTACGGTCGCCCTCGTCTCCGCCATCGGCCTGTTCGGCATCGTCGAGAGCATCCTCGCCAGCACCCAGCTGGTCGACATGGACAGCTCGATCCGCTCCTTTGCGCTCTCGATCCGCTCGACGCCGATCGACTCCGTGATGGTTGCCGTGACTTCCTTCGGCGAGGGCTGGGTGATCGCCATCTCGGCGACGCTTCTGGCGCTGGCGCTGCTCATCGGCGGCAACCGGCGTACCGCGGCGATCGTCGCAATCGTCTTTGGCGCCACCTTCATTTTCGTGCCGATCATCAACACGCTGCTGCGCAAGGAATATCCGGCAGCCGACATCCACCCGGCCTTCCTGGCGGCCAGCTTCCCGAGCAGCCACGCCACGCTGGTGACGCTCTTCTGCGGCGTGCTGGCGGCGCTTGCCACCCCGGCGCTGAGCGTCGTCGGGCGCATGGTCGCCTGGTCGCTGGCGGTCGCCGTCGCAACGCTGGTCGGTATCTCGCGCATCTATCTCGATGCGCTGTGGCCGTCGGACGTCGCCGGCGGCCTGCTTCTCGGCCTCTGCCTGACGGCGGTCTTCGCCATGATCCGTACTGGCTTCGAGTTCGAGCTCGGCAAGACGCTCCGCTATCCGCTGATCGCCTGCGCCGTGTTCGGCATCGTCGGCGGCACACACGCGATTTCCTACCAGGAGACCGACCTCGCCCGCTATGCGCCCCGGCCGGAGGCGATCGCACTCGCCGAGGGTCATTGGCTGGCCGAGGCCTGGCGCGACCTGCCGGCCCACCGCCTCGACCTCATGGGCGATTCCGAGGAGACCATTTCGCTTCAGGTCATCGCCGAGCCCAAGGCTTTCGCCGAGGTCCTGGCGCGGAGCGGCTGGACATCGCGGCCGGGCTTCTCGGTGCGCGACACCGTGCTCTTCCTGTCCGCTTCGACGCCGCTCTCTGCCCTGCCGCCACTGCCGCTGATGGAAAGCGGCCGCCTGCCGGCGGAGACCTTCGTGCACGACGGCGCGACGGAAAATGAGCGGCTGGTCATCCGCCTCTGGCCGAGCCCGGTCACCGTCCTCTGGGGGGATCAGGACCGGCCGCTGCTGGTCGGTTCGATCACGGCCGAAAAGATCATACGTCCCTACGAGGCGCTGACGATGCTCGACACGTTCGCGCCGGCCGGCGGCGTCGGCTCCATCCTCGACGACATCACCCGGAATGCCCAGTCCTCGCTGAGCGTCGTCCGCCGCCAGGGCGCGGCCGGGCCGGTGCTCCTCGTCACCCCCTACCGCCCGGCCACCGCCGTCAGCTCAGTCCTCGGCAAGCCCCGCCTCCGCCTGGCCGTCAAATAGCGGTTGCAGCGCCGTCGCCGCGAAGCGGGCGGTGATCGGCCGGGCTTCGGCCAGCGCCTCACGATCGAGTTGCTCGACGATGCGGCTGGCCGCATCGAAGGAACGCTCCATCCGCGCAACGATGAAATCGACGACGCTACGGTCGATCATCAATTGCCGGTCGGCGAAGAGCTTGGTGAGCACCCGCCGCAGGAGGTCGTCGTCCGGCGCCGCGAGCTCCAGCGGCTGTGCAGCGCGAAGCCGCGACGCAAGATCGGGCAGCGTCAGCGGCAGCGCCGCGGCCGGCAGGCGGCTCGTCAGCAGCAGCGCCGCCTTCCGTTCGACGGCGAGATTGAGGACGTGAAACAGCACCGCCTCGTCGAACGGGCCGCCATGCAGATCCTCGATCGCCAGCGCCCCGCGTGCGATGGAATCTTCCGCGGACTCGATCGTCAGTTCCGCGGCTCGCAGCGCCTCGGCGCCGCTCTCGGCCCGCCATATCTCGACGAGATGGCTTTTCCCCGACCCGGCCGGTCCATAAAGCAGCACCGGCCGCGCCGGCCACTCCGGCCAGCCGTCGAACAGGGCGATCGCGGCGGCATTCGCCGTTCCTGTCAGGAAATCGGCGCGGCCGAGCGAGGCCCGATGCGGCAGGGAAAGTGGCAACTGGCGGGGAGACACGATGCCGCCGGCTATTCGCGCTCGGAGCCGACGCCGACGCCGCGATAGATCGGGCTGTCGAGATAGCGGCCGAGCGCATAGCGCACGAGCACGCCCACCGCGGCAGCGGCCGGGATCGCGATCATCACACCGACGAAGCCGAACAGGTAGCCGAAGGCAAAGAGCGCGAACATCACCCAGACCGGATGAAGGCCGACATTCTGCCCGATCAGCCGCGGCTGCAGGACGTAGTTCTCCATGAACTGGCCGGCCACGAAGACGCCCATCGTGGCGATGATCCACGGCCAGTCCGGCCAGAACTGGACGATGGCCACCGCCACCGCGACGATGAATCCGCCGGTCGCGCCGACGAAGGGGATGAAGCTCAGGATGCCGGCGGCGAGGCCGATCAGGAAGCCGAAATTCAGGCCGATCGTGACCAGCCCGGTCGAATAGAAGGTCGCCAGGATCAGGCAGGTCAGGCCCTGCCCGCGGATGAAAGCGGCAATCGCCCGGTCGATCTCGCGCGCGATGCTGCGAATCTCTTCGAGATGGTCGCGCGGCAGCCAGGAGTCGACATGCGCGACCAGCCGGTCCCAGTCGTAGAGGACATAGAAGGCGACCACCGGCGTCACGATGAAGAGCGCGACGATGTTGAGAAAGGCCTGTCCGCCGTTCCACAGCGACGCGAGGATGGCGGCAACCCAGGTCGACCCCTGGCTGGTGAGGCCGCGAAGCGACGTGCCGATCTGGTTCGGGTCGATGCCGAGATGGGCTGAGAGCCGGCTATGGATCAGGGTCGTGAACAGCGTCTGCAGCTTGTCGGCATACTCCGGAATGCGCTGGATGAAGTCGGCGAGCTGGTTGGCGAGCACCGGGACCAGCAGGATGACCGCCAGCACGACAACGACGATCACGACGACCAGAATGGTCAGGGTCGCGCCAAGTCGGCCGAGCCCGCCCTGCTCCAACCGGTCGGCGATCGGGTCGAGGGCGTAAGCGAGCACCATGCCTGCCACAAACGGCAGGAGTATCTCGCTGAAGATCAGCAAGAACAAAAGGAGCGCTACGAACGCTCCGATCCAGAAGCCGGTCTGACGCCAAACAGTCATGCAAGCGGGTCCGCCGAGGGAGGTACATCCTCACTCATATGCCGAACCCAATCCACCGCATAGACGATCGCCGAGCCGAGCGTCAGCAGGCCGACCACGACGATCAGCGCATCCGGGAGCCATCCGAGCGCCCGCGCGAAGGCCTGGTCGGCGAGGACGACTGCCGCGAGCACGATCTGGAAGACCGTGTTGACCTTGCTGATCGCCCGCGGCCGCATCGCGACCGGCTGGTCGACCATCCATGACAGCACGACGCCGCCGACGATGAGGAGATCGCGGCTGACGACCAGGATGGCAAGCCAGACCGGCAGGGCGCCGGTGATCGAGAAGGTGACGTAGATCGAGACCAGCAGCGCCTTGTCGGCGATCGGGTCGAGATAGGCGCCAAGGTCGGACCGCTGGTCGAAGGTGCGGGCAATGAAGCCGTCGACGCCATCGCTGACGCCGGCAATGATGAAGGCCCAGAATGCCAGGACGTGCTCGCCGCTGACGATCAGCCAGATCGTCAGGGGCACGATGAACAGGCGGCCGATCGTAATCAGATTGGGGATCGTCACATGCAGGTGGGGAGCATCCCCTCCTCTACTTTACTCGGACCGCGCGGCGGCGCGGTAGGTTTGACAGGCCCGGCGCCGAAAGCCAAGCGCCGCGCCGAATCCCAAGGATTTCAGCCACCGCAACGGGCGAGATTAAGGCCCGAAATGTCGATATCCGGACGCTTTCCGGAAATCACGTCCGCGATCACCCGGCCGGAACCGCAGGACATGGTCCAGCCGAGCGTCCCGTGGCCGGTATTGAGATAGAGATTCGGCAGCTTGGTTCCACAGACCAGCGGCGGCCCATCCGGGGTCATCGGCCGGAGCCCGCACCAGAAAGTTCCCGCCGCGAGATCGCCGCCGCGCGGGAAGAGATCGGCAACCGAATGCTCGAGCGTCGCCCGCCGGGCCGGACGCGGCGTCATGTCGAATCCGGAGACTTCCGCCGTGCCGCCGACCCGGATGCGGTCGCCAAGACGGGTGATCGCGATCTTGTAGCTCTCGTCCATCACCGTCGAGACCGGCGCCCCCGCCGCATCCTTGACCGGCACCGTGATCGAATAGCCCTTCACCGGATAGACCGGGACGGAAATGCCGAGCGGCCGCAGGGTTTTTGGCGAATAGCTGCCGAAAGCAACGACATAGGCGTCGGCCTTCAGGATGCCGGCGCCGGTCGCCACGCCCGACACCTTGCCGGCCTCGGTCAGGATGGTGTCGACCACCGTCGAGAAATGGAAGCTGACGCCGCGCGCTTCGGCCATTTTTGCGAGCTTGTCGGTGAATATCTTGCAATCGCCGGTCTCGTCACCCGGCAGCCGCAGGCCGCCGACGAATTTGCCGCGCACGTCGGCCAGGGCCGGCTCCGCCGCGATGCAGCCCGCCGGATCGAGGAGTTCGTACGGAACGCCGAACTGCCTGAGCACGGCGATATCCTCGTCGGCGCCGTGCAACTGCTTCTCCGTGCGGAAAAGCTGCAAGGTCCCCTGCTCGCGCTCGTCATAGGTGATGCCGGTCGAGCCGCGCAGGTCGCGGAGCAGGTCGCGGCTATATTCGGCGATCGGCACCATGCGTGCCTTGTTTTCGGCATAGCGCGCCGAGGTGCAGTTGCGCAGGAGCCGCAGCAGGAAGACGAACATCGCCGGATCGAAATGCGGCCGGATCACCAGCGGCCCGAAGGGCATGGTCAGCCATTTGACGACTTTGCGGGGGACGCCAGGGCCCGCCCAGGGCGAGGCGTAGCCGGGCGACACCTCGCCGGCATTGGCGTAGCTCGTCTCGAGCGCCGGACCGGGCTGCCGGTCGACGACCTCGACCTCATGGCCGGCCTCGGCGAGATACCAGGCGGACGTGACGCCGATGACGCCGCCGCCGAGAACAAGAACTTTCATGCGCCGCCCAATAGTCGTCTCGCCGCGAAGCCTAGCACGGCTCCACGGACATATGGGGCGCAAGCGTCGGAATTGCTTGCAATCCCCGCCCCTTTGCCGTTTCTCATCGCCCGCATGGAGGCGCGAATCCTGAATGACTGCGGATAATGATCCTGGACGCGATTCGGTGTCCTATAGCGATGCCGGCGTCGATATCGATGCCGGAAATGCCCTCGTCGAGGCGATCAAGCCGCTCGTCAAATCGACGCGCCGTCCCGGCGCCGATGCCGAGATCGGCGGCTTCGGCGGCCTCTTCGATCTTGCCAAGGTCGGCTACAGGGACCCCGTCCTCGTCGCCGCCACCGACGGCGTCGGCACCAAGCTGAAGATCGCCATCGAGACCGGCATCCTCGACACGATCGGCATCGACCTCGTCGCGATGAGCGTCAACGACCTCGTCGTCCAGGGTGCGGAGCCGCTGTTCTTTCTCGACTATTTCGCGACCGGCAAGCTCGACCCGGCGGCCGGGGCGCGCATCGTCGGCGGCGTCGCCGAAGGCTGCCGCCAGTCCGGCGCGGCGCTGATCGGCGGCGAGACGGCGGAGATGCCCGGCATGTATGCCGGCAAGGATTTCGACCTCGCCGGCTTTGCGGTCGGCGCCGTCGAGCGCGACGCGATCCTGCCGCGCCCCGACATCGGCCCCGGCGACCGGCTTCTCGGCCTCGCCTCCTCCGGCGTGCATTCCAACGGCTATTCGCTGGTCCGCAAGCTCGTCGAGCGCTCCGGCCTCGGCTATGACGCACCAGCTCCATTCGAGCCATCGTCCCCCCTCGGCAAGGCGCTGCTGACGCCGACCCGCATCTATGTGAAACCGCTCCTCAAGGCGTTGCGCGCGAGCAAAGGCATCAAGGCCCTCGCCCACATCACCGGTGGCGGCCTCACGGAAAACCTGCCGCGCGTCCTGCCCGCCGCCACGGCCGCACGCATCGACCTGTCGCGCATCGCCGCGCCGCCGGTCTTCGGCTGGCTCGCCCAGACCGGCAATGTCGAGGAGCGCGAGATGCTGCGCACCTTCAACTGCGGCATCGGCATGGTGATCGTCACCGCCGCAGCGGAAACCGACGCGATCGCGAAGCTGCTCCGGGCCGAGGGCGAGACCGTCATCGATCTCGGCGTCATCGAGCAACGTCGCGATGCGGCGGTCGTCTATGACGGCAAGCTCGGCCTGAAAGCGAATTGATGCCGCGCCGCCGCGTCGCGATCCTCATTTCCGGCCGCGGCACCAACATGACCGCCCTCATCGAGGCGGCAAAGGATCCTGCCTTTCCCGCCGAGATCGCGCTGGTCCTCTCGAACCGAGCCGACGCAGCCGGCTTGTTTCACGCCAGGGAAAACGGCAACGAGACGGCGGTCGTGAACCACAGGGAGCACGCCTCGCGTGAATCCTTCGACCTCGCGCTCGACGCAAGGCTGAAGGCGACCGGCATCGACCTCGTCTGCCTCGCCGGCTTCATGCGGCTCCTGACCAATGATTTCGTCGAAGCCTGGCGCGACCGGATGATCAACATCCATCCCTCGCTGCTGCCGCTCTTCCCCGGTCTCGACACCCATGCAAAGGCGCTCGGCGCCGGCATGAAGCTGCATGGCTGCACGGTGCATTTCGTCCGCAGCGCCGTCGACAGCGGGCCGATCATCGCGCAGGCGGTCGTGCCGGTGCTGGCCGGCGATACGCCCGACACGCTCGCCGCCCGCGTGCTCACTGCCGAGCATCGTATCTACCCCTTGGCGCTCGGCCTCGTCGCCGGCGGCAAGGTGCACGTCGTCGATGAAAAGGCGGTCATCGACGCGCCCGGCCCGGAATCCGAAGGCTTTCTGGTCGCTCCAGTCTATCGCTAGGGCAGTTCCTGCCTTGAAAAGCGTCGCTCAGGTCGGGACAAAACGTTCTCTTCGCAGGCGCAACATAAACCTCTAGTCTTAGGTATCGGGCCGGATCGGTCGAAGACGGCCATACGGGCTGATGCCCGGCCTGGTTGTAGTCCGTCGCGCCGCCCGACCCGGCCACGACGAAAGAGGGTGCCTCAGAGAATGCGAGCCGGATAGACGATGTCGATCGAAGCCGCCCTCTATCACCTCACGCATTATCGCTACGACCGGCCGGTCACGCTCGGTCCCCAGATCATCCGCCTGCGGCCGGCGCCGCATTCGCGGACGAAGGTCCTCAGCCACTCGATCAAGGTCAGCCCTGCCGGCCATTTCGTGAACCTGCAGCAGGACCCCTATGGCAATTTCCTTGCCCGCTATGTATTTCCCGAGCCGACGCGCGAGTTCAAGATCGAGGTCGATCTCGTCGCCGACATGACGGTCTACAATCCGTTCGACTTCTTCGTCGAGCCGGATGCCGAGCGCTGGCCCTTCGCTTATCCGGAAGAGATTCGGGACGATCTCGCGATCTATCTGAAGACCGAACCGGTCGGCGAGGCGATGGAACGTTTCCTCGCCACCATCGACCGCGGCGGGCAGAAGACCGTGGACCTGGTCGTCGGGCTGAATGCCAGGCTGCAAAGCGAGATCGCCTATCTGATCCGGCCCGAGCCCGGCGTGCAGAACCCGGACCAGACGCTGACGCTTGCCCGCGGCTCCTGCCGCGATAGCGGCTGGCTGCTCGTTCAGGTGCTGCGCCACCTCGGCCTCGCCGCGCGCTTTGTCTCGGGCTACCTCATCCAGTTGAAGCCGGATCTCGTCTCCCTCGACGGCCCGCCCGGCACCGATCACGACTTCACCGATCTCCATGCCTGGTGCGAGGTCTATATCCCAGGCGCCGGCTGGATCGGCCTCGACCCGACCTCCGGCCTGCTCACCGGCGAAAGCCACATCCCGCTCGCCGCGACACCGCATTATCGCAACGCCGCGCCGATCTCAGGCATGGCGAGCTTCGCCGATGTCGATTTCGCCTTCGCCATGAAGGTGACGCGCATCGCCGAGCATCCGCGCATATCAAAGCCCTTCTCCGACGAGTCCTGGGGCGCGCTCGATACCCTGGGCGAGCAGGTCGACCGCGTGCTCGTTGCGGAGGACGTCCGCCTCACCATGGGCGGCGAGCCGACCTTCGTCTCGATCGACGACTATCAGGCGGAGGAGTGAAACACGGCTGCCGTCGGCCCGACCAAGCGGGCCAAGGCCGACGCCCTGATCCGCTGGCTCGGCGAGCGCTTCGCCCCCGGCGGCCTCATTCATCACGGTCAGGGCAAATGGTATCCGGGCGAGACCCTGCCGCGCTGGGCCTTCTCGCTCTATTGGCGCAAGGACGGCAAGCCGATCTGGTCCGACACGGCGCTGATCGCCCGGGATACCGCCGATACCGGCGCGAAGAGCGGCGACGCCGAGCGACTGCTCGCGGCCGTCGCCGCGACCCTCGAACTTCCCGCCGGTGCGGTCGTCCCGGCCTTTGAAGATCCGGCCGAATGGATCCTCAAGGAAGGCAAGCTGCCGGAGAATGTCGACCCGACCAATTCGAAGCTCGAGGATCCGGAGGAGCGCAGCCGTATCGCCTGCGTCTTCGAGCGCGGCCTCACGAAGGCGACCGGCTATGTGCTGCCGATCCAGCGCTGGCAGGCCGAGGCACGCCCGCGCTGGCGCACCGAGACGTGGCAGACGCGGCGCGGCAAGCTGTTTCTTGTTTCCGGCGACTCGGCCCTCGGCTACCGCCTGCCGCTCGGCACGCTGCCTTATGTCCCGCCGGCCGCCTACCCCTATGTCATCCCGCTCGACCCGACCGTGCCGCGCGGCCTTCTGTCGGATCCGAGCCAGCCGACCTTCGACAATACGGCGTCGCCGCCGGTCATGCCGCCGGCCGCCGAGCGCGAACTCGCCGCCGCCTCCTTCAGCGCCGCGACCGGCCGGCAGGATGTCGTCGAGCAGGAGGTTCCGGTCATTGGCGGCGCGGTGCGCACGGCCCTCACCGTGGAGGTGCGCGAAGGCCGGCTCTGCGTCTTCATGCCCCCGGTCGAGAAGCTCGAGGATTATCTGGACCTCGTCGGCGCCGTCGAGGCCGCCGCCCGGAAGCTCAGCCTGCCGATCCAGGTCGAGGGCTATCCGCCGCCCAGCGATCCGCGCATCAACGTCATCCGCGCCACGCCCGATCCGGGCGTCATCGAGGTCAACATCCACCCCGCCGCCAACTGGCGCGACTGCGTGGAGACGACGACGGCCGTCTATGACGAGGCGCGCCAGTGCCGCCTAGGCGCCGACAAGTTCATGATCGATGGCCGCCACGCCGGCACCGGCGGCGGCAACCATGTCGTGGTCGGTGGCGAGACGCCCGCCGACAGCCCCTTCCTGCGCCGGCCGGACCTCCTGAAGAGCCTGGTGCTCTACTGGCAACGCCACCCGGCGCTCTCCTATCTCTTCTCCGGCCTCTTCATCGGGCCGACGAGCCAGGCGCCGCGCATCGACGAGGCGCGCCACGACTCGCTCTATGAGCTTGAAATCGCGATGGCACAGGTGCCGCTGTCCGGTGCCAGCGCTGCCGCGCCGCTGCCCTGGCTGGTCGACCGGCTGTTCCGCAACTTGCTTGTCGACGTCACCGGCAACACGCACCGCGCCGAGATCTGCGTCGACAAGCTCTACGCGCCCGAGACCGCTTCGGGCCGGCTCGGTCTCGTCGAGTTCCGCGGCTTCGAGATGCCGCCGAGCGCCCGCATGAGCCTCGCCCAGCAATTGCTGATCCGGGCGATCATCGCCCGCCTGTGGCAGGCGCCGCTCTCCGGCGGCTTCGTGCGCTGGGGCACAGCGCTGCACGACCGTTTCATGCTGCCCTATTTCGTCTGGCAGGATTTCCTCGACGTGCTCGCCGACCTCGCCGCGGCCGGCTTCACGTTTCGGCCGGAATGGTTCGAGGCGCAGAAGGAATTCCGTTTCCCCTTCTGCGGCGCGGTCACCTATTCGGACGTGAAGATCGAGCTGCGCCTCGCCCTCGAGCCCTGGCATGTGATGGGCGAGGAAGGCGCGATCGGCGGCACGGTGCGCTATGTCGATTCCTCGGTCGAACGGCTGCAGGTCATGACCGAAGGCCTGGTGCCGGAACGGCATCTGATCCTCTGCAACGGCCGGCCCATGCCGATGACGCCCGCCGGCACCGCCGGCACATGCGTCGCCGGCGTGCGCTACAAGGCCTGGCAGCCGCGCTCAGGTTTGCATCCGATGGTGCCGGTCGACGCGCCGCTGACCTTCGAGCTCTACGATACCTGGACCGGCCGCGCGATCGGCGGCTGCACCTATCACGTCGCCCATCCGGGCGGCCGCAATTACGAGACCTTTCCGGTCAACGCCAATGAGGCGGAGGCGCGCCGCCTCGCCCGCTTCGAGCCGAACGGCCATATCGGCGGCGACCGCTCCGTGCCGCGGGAGGAGCCCAGCCGGGACTTCCCGCTGACGCTCGACCTCCGCCGTCCCGGGGGCATCTGACGCATGGCACAGCGGGCCACCGCCGGGAAGCCGAGACCCAGTCTCGCCGCCGACTACCGTCCACGGCCCGGCACCACCGACGAGATGGTGGGACCAGACGGCCGTGTCCGGCCGCTCTGGCAGCCGCTGATCGACCGCCTCGACGGACTCACCCGGAGCGGCGTCGAAACCCGCTTCGCCCGTGCCGACCAGTATCTGCGCGAGGCCGGCGTCTATTATCGCGCCTATGGCGAGGGCGGTTCCGACGCGCGTGAATGGCCGCTCGCCCATGTGCCGCTGCTTATCGAGGAGGGCGAATGGCAGGCACTGGCGGCCGGCCTCGTCCAGCGCGCCGAACTGCTCGAGCGCGTCTTCTCCGACATCTATGGCGACAACCGCCTCGTCGCCGCCGGCCTGCTGCCGCCGCAGATCATCGCCAACAGCCCCGAATATCTGCGCGCCGTGACCGGGCTGAAGCTCCGCGAGTCCCCCCTCCATTTCATCGCCTTCGAACTCGGTCGCGGTCCCGACGGGCGCTGGTGGGTGCTGGCCGACCGCACCCAGGCTCCGTCCGGCGCCGGCTTCGCGGTCGAGAACCGCGTCGCCACGCTGCGGGCGCTCTCCGACCTCCTCGTCGACATGAACGTGCATCGCCTCGCCGGCTTCTTCCGCTGCCTGCGCGACGCGCTGTTCGGCCTTGCCGGCGGGTCCGGCGGCGTCGCCATATTGACGCCCGGCCAGCATAACGAGACCTATTTCGAGCACGCCTACATCGCCCGCTATCTCGGCCTGATGCTGCTCGAAGGCAGCGATCTCATGGTCACCAACGGCAAGGTGATGGTGCGCACGGTCGAGGGGCCGCGCGAGATCGGCGTGCTCTGGCGCCGGCTCGATTCAACTTTCATGGACCCGCTCGAGCTGAAGCCGGAGTCGCGCATCGGTACGCCGGGCTTCGTCGAGGCGATCCGCCGCGGCGGTGCCACGCTGGTCAACGCCATCGGCTCCGGCGTCCTGGAGACGCGTGCCCTCCTCGCCTTCCTGCCGGCGATCTGCCGGCATCTCGACGGCAACGACCTCATCCTGCCCCATATCGCCACCTGGTGGTGCGGAGCGGAAAAGGAGCTCGAACACGTCATCGCCAATCTCGACCGGATGATGATCGGTCCGGCGCAATCCACCGTGCCGCCCTTCGAGGATAGCGAGGGGACGAAGCTCACCGCCTGGATGAACGCGAACGAGAAGGCCGGGCTCGTCCAGCGCCTGCGCCAATCGGGAGGACAGTTCGCGGCGCAGGAGTCGGTGACGCTCTCCACCATGCCGGTCTACGCCAAGGGCAGGCTGGAGCCGCGGCCGGTGACGCTTCGCGCCTTCGCCATGCGCACCGCCCAGGACTGGACGGTGATGCCCGGCGGCTTCGCCCGCGTCGGCGCCAGCGCCGACACGATGGCCATCGCCATGCAGAAAGGCGGCCGCGCCGCCGACGTCTGGATCGTTGGCGCCAGGCCGGTCGAGCAGGTCTCCCTGCTTCCCTCCGCGGACGACACCGTCGACGCGACGGCTGCCACCGCGCTGCCGAGCCGCGCTGCCGACAATCTGTTCTGGCTCGGCCGTTATATCGAGCGGGCCGACAGCCTCGCCCGCGTGCTGCGCGCCTATAACAGCCGCATCGCCGAGGCGCCCGACCCGCGCAATCCCGTGATACCTGCCATCCGCGCCGTGCTGCGCGAGATCGGTATCGACGCGCGCGAACCGATCCCGGCCCGCCTGATCTCCAGCATCGACGACGCGGCCGACAGCGCCGGCCGCATCCGCGACCGCTTCTCGCCGGACGGCTGGCTGGCCCTTACCGACCTGTCCAAGACCGTGCACAGCTTTGCTGAAAAGGTCGAGCCGGGCGGAGACGCGACGCGCGCCATGACGGTGCTCTTGCGCAAGCTCGCCGGCTTCGCCGGGCTCGTCCACGAGAACATGTATCATGCCGTCGGCTGGCGCTTCCTGGAGATTGGCCGGAGATTGGAGCGCGCGCTGGAGATGTCGCGCCTCACCTCCCATCTTGCCGGCCCTGGCGCGCCGCTGGAACTGCTCGACCTTCTCGTCGAGATCGGCGACAGCGTCATGACCCATCGGCGCCTGCACAAGGTCAATTCCGGCCGCCTCACCGTCATCGACCTTCTCGCGCTCGATGAGGCCAATCCGCGCGCCATCGTCTTCCAGCTCTCCGAGATAAAGGCGCATGTCGCGACCCTGCCGGTGCGCGAAGGCAGTGGCCACGCCAATCCGGTGAGGCGCGAGGCACTGCGGCTTCACACCGAGCTCGCCGTCTGCGAGCCGGCCAATGCAACTCCGGAATTCCTCAAGGGCCTGGCGACCTCGATCACCGGCCTTTCGGACCTCATCGACATCGCCTATTTCCGCTGAACCATGAAATACGATGTCCGCCTCCAGCTTGAATATGCCTACCGGCCCGCCGCCGCCGCAGGCCGCCATCTCGTCCACGTCGCGCCGACGACCATCGCCGACAGCCAGCGCGTCGTCGCCTCCTCCATCACATTCGATCCGGTCCCGGTCGAGCGCGTCGACGGGCACGATTTCTTCGGCAACGCCATCGTCTCGGTCGCCTTCGACGAGCCGCACGCCATGCTGAAGGTCGGCATGAGCGCCCGCGTACAGGTCGAGGCGCCGGGCGCCACATTCGACGTGTCGCCCGACATCACGCGGCTCCGGCGCGAGATCGCCGGCGTACTGTCGCTGGCGCCGGACTCGCCGCATCATTTCTCCCCGGCAAGCCCGCGCATCGGACTCGACGAAGACATCACCGCCTATGCCCGCGAGGCGGTGGCCGGCGCCGCCACGGTCCGCGAGATGGTGCGCGACTTCGGCCAGCGCATCCATGAGGATTTCGTCTTTGACGCGAAATCGACCGAAGTGGATACGGCGCCGAAGGAAGCCTTCGAGCTCAGGCGCGGCGTCTGCCAGGACTTCACACAGGTCATGATCGCAGGACTACGCGGCCTCGGCATCCCGGCCGGCTATGTCTCGGGCTTTCTTCGCACCACGCCGCCGCCCGGCAAGGAACGGCTGGCCGGCGCCGACGCCATGCATGCCTGGGTGCAGGCCTGGTGCGGCAACCAGACCGGCTGGGTCAGCTACGATCCGACCAACGCCGTCTTCTCCGGCGAAGATCACATCGTCGTCGCCAAGGGCCGCGACTATCAGGACGTCACGCCGATCTTTGGCGTGCTGCGCACCTCCGGCCGGCAGCGCACCGCCCAGTCGGTCGACGTGATCCCGGTCTGACCGAAGGGCCGCATGACTTCGACAACACATACTCCGCTCTTCCCGCTGCAAGCAGGAATCCAGGGTTTCGCGGCACGCCTGTGTTTGTCGCCCCTGGGTCCCCGCTCGGTGGCGGGGACGCGCGGAAGTTGGGGCAGCGTCAACGCTCCGGCTCGCCCGCTACGCCGCTTTGATCCACACCCGGTTGTCATGGAAGGCGGCCCCGCCATAGGGCGCCACCGGATCGGCGCCGGTCAGCGTGTTGATGCCGCGGCCGTCGGGATAGGCGGCGTTCGGCCAGATGCCCTCGGCGATGACGACACCACGCCGCAGCCCGTCGAAATGCCGGGCATGAAGGGTCACGACGCCGCGGTCATTGCCCATCCGGACAAGCGTCCCGTCGGCAATGCCGTGGTCGCCGGCATCCTCGGGATGGATCATCACCTCCGGCCGGCCGCCCTCTTTCGCAGTGCCCGACGGCGTCTCGTTGAAGGACGAGTTGAGGAAGGAGCGCGCCGGCGAGGTCGCCAGCCGGAAGGGATGCTCGCCATTGGCTGCCTCGCTGGTCGGCCAGTAATCCGGCAGCGACGGCAGCGACGTCCACGGCCCCATCGTACCGTTATTCGGCGCCTGCACCGCCGGCCATTCCGGCTTGAAGCGGAACTTGCCGTCCGGATATCCAAAGCCGTCCAGGTAATGAGCGCGTGCGAACTCCGGCTGGCAGTCGATCCAGCGCTTCTCACGAAGCGCCTCGAAGGTGCCCCAGCCGGAATGGCGCAGCATCCAGTCGATATGCTCGCGCTCGCTCATCGCGAATCCGGGATGGTCGAAGCCGAGCCGCTTTGCCAGGCCCGCGAAGACCTGATGGTTGGTCCGGCACTCCTGCGGCGGCTCGATCAGCTTCGGCCCGAACAGAATGTATTGGTGGCCGCCGCCCTTGTAGACGTCGTCATGCTCCATGAACATCGTCGCCGGCAGCAGGATGTCGGCCATCGCCGCGGTGTCGGTCATGATCTGCTCATGGACGCAGACGAAGAGGTCGTCGCGCGCGAAGCCGCGCCGCACCTTCTCCTGCTCCGGCGCCACCGACATCGGATTGGTGTTCTGGATCAGCATCGCCGTCACCGGCGGCCCGCCTTGCAAAGTGTCGTCCTCGCCGCAGAGGATCGCGCCGATGCGCGACTGGTCGAGCTGGCGCACCGACGGGTCGCGGATGTCGAGCCCCTCGATCATCGTCTTGTTCAGATGATAGATCGCGCCATTGTTATGGAAGGCGCCGCCGCCCTCATATTGCCAGGCGCCGGTGATCGCCGCGATCGACGCCGCCGCATGCATCGAGACCGCGCCGTTCCGCGAGCGCGTGAAGCCGTAGCCGAGACGGAAATAGGTCCGCTTGCGCTCGCCGATCAGTTTGGCGAAAGCCTCGATATCCTCAACCGGCAACCCGGTGATCGCCGAGGCCCATTCCGGCGTCTTCGAGCGGAGATGCGCTTCGAGCTCGCGCGGCACGTCCGTATATTTTTCGAGATAGTCGCGGTCGGCATAGCCGTCGCGGAAAAGGATATGCATCGCCGCGCAAGCGAGCGCCGCATCGGTGCCCGGCCGCAGGCACAGTCCAAGGTCGGCCTGCCGGAGCGTCTCGGTGCGGTAGATGTCGATCGCGACGATCTTGGCGCCGCGTTCCTTCCGCGCCTTGACCGCATGGGTCATCACATTGATCTGCGTCGAGACGACATTCGTCCCCCATATCACGACGCAATCCGAGACCGCCATCTCGCGCGGATCGGGACCGGCGAGCCGCCCGGTGCCGGCGATATAGCCGGTCCAGGCCGGGTTGGTGCAGATCGTGTCGAACTGCTCGGAGTAGCGCCCGGCATGGCGAAGGCGATGGACGCCGTCGCGCTGCACGAGTCCCATCGTGCCGGCATAGAAATACGGCCAGACCGTCTCGCTGCCGTAGCGCGCCGCGGCGCTCTGGAATTTCTCGGCAACGATGTCGATCGCATCGTCCCAGTCGAGCCGCTGCCAGGCAGCCGGGTCACGCCAGTCGCGCGCCCCTTTCTCGCCGACGCGCCGCAGGGGATGGACGAGCCGGTCCGGGTTGTGGATGCGCTCGGCATACCGGGCGACCTTCGCGCAGATCACCCCGGCCGTGTAATCGTGATCCTTCGCCCCATGCACGCGCCCGATCGTACGCTCGTCCAGCACCTCGATTTCGAGAGCGCAGGTCGACGGGCAGTCATGCGGACAGGCCGAGTAATGCAGCTTCGACGACAGCGGTCGGTTCATGGCGGAAGGGTCGGCCCGGAGACGAAGGGTGTCAATCAGGGTTTCATTTGTTTTCGGACCGTAAGAGACCTATTTTCAGCCGATCGGAGAGCATCCCTATGAAAATCAAAGTTGTTATTCACGAGGCGGAGGAAGGCGGATTCTGGGCTGAAGTTCCCGCAATCCCCGGCTGTGCTACCCAGGGCGAAACGATCGATGAGCTCCTGGCAAATCTCCAAGAAGCCATCGAGGGCTGCCTGTCTGTCGAAATTGCTGAGCCAAAGCCGGGCGGGACAGACAGGATTCTGGAAATCGCCGTATGAGGTCGATTGCCGGCCGCGAGTTCGTCCGCATGGTTGAGCGGCGCGGTTGGCAACTGCTCCGCATCAACGGATCACATCACATATATGGAAAACCCGGAAGCATCGTCCGGCTTTCGATACCGGTTCATGGTAGTCAGCCGTTAAAGGCTGGATTGTTGCGGCACCTCTCAAAGCTCGCGGATATTCCCGAAGACGAATTGCGATAGCCGCCAAGCGGTTCGTCGCGGGCTCACCCCACCCGCGGCATCACCTCATGCGCCAGCAGCTCGGTCGCATCCGCCACCTTGGCAAACGGAATCCCGCCGAGATCCATCTGGCCGAGATAGCGATCGTGCCGGAACAAGCCCTTCGCCTTGCCGATCTTATCGATGATCTCCTGCGGGCTGCCGACATAGAGCGGGCCGTCCGGCCCGGCGCGCTTGTCGAACTCCTCGCGGCTGACCTCCATCGCATATTTGCCCTTCACCGCATGCTCGCGGAAATAGGCGGCGTAGTGGGGGTAGAAGGTGTCGCGGGCCTTTTGTGAATCCTTCTCGACATAGAGATGCCCGGCGATGGCAACTTTCAGCGCCGCCGCATCATGCCCGACCTCCTTGCCCGCCTGCCGGTAGGCCTCGATCTGCGGCGCGAACTTCGCCGGTGGCTGCGTGATGTTGGCGAGCGTCAGCGGCAGGCCGAGCTTGCCCGCTCTCACCGCGCTTTCCGGAGTGCCGCCGACGCCGATCCAGACCGGCAGCCTGCCCTTCGCCGGCCGCGGCGAGATTTCCGCATCTTCCAGCGGCGTCCGGTATTTGCCGCTCCAGGTGACGCGTTCCGACGCATCGAGCTTCATCAGGAGGTCGAGCTTCTCGGCAAAGACCGCGTCATAGTCGGCGAGGTCGACGCCGAAAAGCGCGAAGGATTCGATGAAGGCGCCGCGCCCGACGGTGATCTCGGCCCGCCCGCCCGAAACCAGGTCGAGGGTCGCGAAATCCTGGTAGACGCGCACCGGGTCGAGCGTCGGCAGGATGGTCACCGTGCTGGTCAGCCGGATGCTGCGCGTCGCCGCGCCGATCGCCGCCAGGACCACGGCCGGCGAGGCCGCCGCCATGTCGAGCCGGTGATGCTCACCGACGCCGAACACAGATAGCCCGACATCGTCGGCAAGCCGCGCCGCGCCGAGCACCTCGCCCATGCGCTTGGCGAAGGACGGCGCGGCCCCGGTCGCGTCGCGCGTCAGGTCGGCGAAGGTATAAAGACCGATTTCCATTGGCGAATTTGTTCCTGTCGAAAGATTTCACTTGGCCGGATCATGCCCCAGTGGCAACCAGTTGGCCATGAACTATCGCCACGCCTTTCATGCCGGCAACTTCGCCGACGTGGTCAAGCACGCCGTACTCGCGCTGCTCATCGAGCGGCTGAAGGAGAAGGAAGCCGCCTTCCGGGTGATCGACACCCATGCCGGTACCGGCTTCTACGATCTGACCGCCAGCCAGGCGGCCCGCACCGGAGAATGGCGGCAGGGCATCGGCCGCCTGATGACGCACACGCTCGACCCGGCCCTGACCGACCTGTTGCAGCCCTATCTGACCGTCCTCAAGATCGCCAATGGCGGCGGCGAGCTGACCCGCTATCCCGGCTCGCCCTGGATCGCCCGCGAGTTGATGCGCCGGCAGGACCGGCTGACCGCCTGCGAATTGCACCCCGAAGACGCGGCGACGCTCCGCGACCTCTTCGAGGGCGACCGTCAGGTCAAGACCATCATGCTCGACGGCTGGCTGGCGCTGGGCTCCTTCGTGCCGCCGAAAGAACGTCGCGGTCTCGTCCTCGTCGATCCGCCCTTCGAGGAGCGCGACGACTTCGACAAGCTCGTTAGCGGCCTAAAGGCCGCGCACCGGCGCTGGCCGGCAGGCACCTACGCGCTCTGGTATCCGGTCAAGGATGTCGTCGCGATCGACCGCTTTCGTGCCGACCTGGCGCGGAGCGAAATTCCCCGCATCATCCGCGCCGAGCTCCTGATCCGCAGCCGTGCTGCGACCGGGCGCTTCAACGGCACCGGCCTGGTCATCTGCAACCCGCCCTGGAAGTTCGAGGAGACGCTGGCAGCACTTCTGGCCGGTCTCGCGCCCCATCTCGCCGATGGACCCGGCGCCGGCAAGGTGATCGACGTCATAGCCGGCGAGCAGAAGGCCTAGGATAGAACCGCGACCTCATGCCAGAGAGAGTCCGAATGCACGCCCGTGCCATCGCCCTTTTCGCCATCGCGCTGCTCGTCGGCCCGGCCGGCGTCCTCGCCTCGACCGACCAGGACCGCGAACGCTGCGCCGCGTTCCAAGCCGACCCCAACTTCGCCATCGAAAGCTGTTCGCGCATCATCGACGACAACGATGTCGGCCGCGACCGCCTGGTCGAGGCCCTGTCGGGACGCGGCGAAGCCTATGAGCTGAAGGGCGAGGTCGCAAACGCGCTCCTCGACTACAGTGCTGCAATCGAGCTCGATCCGGACTATGTCTTCCTCTGGGTCAATCGCGGCGAGGCCTATGCCGCGTCGGGCGACCATGACAGCGCCATCGCCGATTTCAGCGAGGCGATCCGTCTTGCGCCCGAGAATGACGGTGCGTTTCTCGCCCGCGGCGATTCCTATCGCGCCAAAGGCGACTACGACCTCGCCATCGACGACTACAGCGAGGTCATCAAGCTCCGGCCCGACATGATGGCCTATTTCAACCGCGCCATGGCCTACAACGCCAAGGGTGACCTCGACCTCGCTATCATCGGCTATGGCGAGGCGATCAAGATGAACCCGCGCGCCGCGACGTCCTTCTACAATCGCGGCAATGCCTATCTCGACAAGGGCGAATTCGATCTTGCCATCGCCGACTACGACGTGGCGATCCGCATCGAGCCGGATAGTGCTGCGGCCTGGCTGAACCGCGGCGCCGCCTGGCAGGAAAAGGGCGATCTCGATCGCGCCGTGGCCGATTTCGACGAGGGCGTCCGCCTCGATCCCGCCAATCCCAACTCCTTGGTCAACCGGGGCAATGTGCATTACGCCAAGGGCGACTTCGACCGCGCGATCACCGACTACAAATCGGCCCTCGCGCTCGATGCGAAGAACGCCTCCATCCACTTCAACCTCGGCCTCGCCCTTCACAGCAAGGACGATTCAGAGGCCGCCCTTGCCGCCTTCAATGACGCGCTGAGGCTCGAACCGTCATGCGCCGATATCCTCGCCTCGCGCGGCGAGGTGCAGCTCTACGTCGGCGAGACCGACAAGGCAGAAGCCGACTACAACGCAGCCCTGAAGCTCGATCCGAAGAATGCCGCCGCCTGGTACGGCCTCGGCAGCGTCGACCAGGCGCGCGACGACCACCGCAAGGCCGTCGAGCACTTCGCAAAGGCGATCGAACTCGACCCGAAGGATCCCGAAGCGCTCAACGGCCGCTGCTACTCGCTGGCCATCACCGACCGGCTACAGGAGGCCCTGGCCGACTGCGACGCGTCGCTGGCGCTCGCCCCCGCCGACTACCGCACGCTCGACAGCCGCGGCTTCACCTTCCTCAAGCTCGGCGATCTCGACAAGGCGATCGCCGATTTCGACGCCGCCCTCGCCCAAGCTCCCCAGCTCACGGAATCGCTCTATGGCCGCGGCATCGCCAAGGCGCGTAAAGGCGACATGGACGGAAGCGGCGCCGACATCGCCGCGGCTATCGCGGTCATGCCCACCATCGGGGAGGATTTCGTGGCCTATGGCATCCCCCGCCTTGACCCGCCGCAGGGCGCGGCGCATCTTCGTCAGGCACTACCAAAACCGGGGTTCCAGCCATGATCCGCCTTGCCGTCGGACTTCTCGCTTTCGCCTTCCTGGCGGCGCCTGCCAACGCCTATCCGAGCTGGTGGCGCGGCACACTGCCCGGCTGCGAGTCGCCTGCCGTGCTCGCCAAGGTGCAGAAGAAGATCGCCTATGGCTCGCCGCGCGTCCTCGGCTACAACATTGCGATCCAGCAGATCGAGGGCATCACTCAAAACGACATCAAGGCGCATGAGAAGAGCCTGATCGACCGCCGCTATTGCAGCGCGACGGCCTGGCTTTCCAATGGCAAGCAATCCGAGGTGGTCTATCTGATCGAAGCCTCGCAGGGCTTCGCCTCGATCGGCTTCAATGTCGAGTCCTGCCTGCCCGGCTATGACCGCTGGCGCGTCCACGACGCCTGGTGCCGTTCGATCCGACCTTGAGGAAAACCGTCCTCGCCTTTCTTGGTCTGCTCGCGGCCGGCTGCCTGCCGGCTCTCGCCGAGGACCAGCCCGGCGATTTCGATTTTTACGTCCTCGCGCTGTCCTGGTTGCCGACCTACTGCACGCTCGAGAACCAGCCCGACGACGCCCAATGCGGCGTCGAGGAGCACGGCTTCATCCTGCACGGCCTCTGGCCGCAATATGAGAGCGGCTATCCCGAATATTGCTGGAGCGCGATGAGCGACCGCATCTCGAATGCGACCATCCGTTCGATCTTCGAGATCATGCCGAGCGCTGGCCTCGCCCGCTACCAGTGGCGCAAGCACGGCATCTGCACCGGCCTTCGCCAGGACGCCTATTTCGCGGTCGCTCGCGACGCCTTCCGCAAGATCAAGGTGCCGGCGCAGTTCATCGATCCGCCCGAAGATGCGACGCGTGCCCCGCTTGATATCGAGCGGGCCTTCATCGCCGCCAATCCTGGCCTGCAGAGCAACGCCATCTCGGTCGCCTGCAAGAATCGCCATCTCAGCGATGTGCGCATCTGCCTGAGCAAAGACCTGCAATTTCGGGCCTGCCCCGAGGTCGATGCCGACTATTGCCGGACCCGGCAGATCGCCGTTCCGGCCATCCAATAAGAAACGCCCCGCAAAGGCGGAGCCATGCGGGGCGTGGGCACCCTGGGGGGTGTGCTTTCCTGGCAATGCCGGGCGGTCTAGTTCCCGCCCCGCATCGCGATGCTTCGACTGCGCGTTAGAACTTCACGCCGACGCCGACCATGACGCCGTGCGAGGTCAGGCTCGCATCGGTTTCGCCGGAATCGAGCGTATAGCTCTCCGAGCCGAGATCGGTGTAGCGGTACTCGACACGACCGAAGACGTTGTTGGTGAAGGCCGTTTCGATGCCCGCACCCGCCGTCCAGCCGATCGCCGTCTTGGAATCCGAACTGTTCAGGTCGCTCGCCTCGGCATTGGCGACCGCGAGGCCGCCGGTGCCGTAGACCATGAAGCGATCCATGGCGTAGCCAAGGCGGCCGCGCACGGTCCCGTTCCAGTCCGTGCCGAATTCGACGGCGGCATTGCTGCCCTCCTGGTCGTGATAGGTCACATCGCCTTCAAGACCGACGACGACACCGTTGCCGAGATCGAAATTGTAGCCGGTGAAGACGCCGCCGAGGAAGTTGTCGGTTTCGAAATCGCCCTGGTCGGTATCCATATCGGCCCATTCATATCCGGCGATGCCGCCGACATAGAAGCCGGTCCACGAAAAGGCGGGGTCGGGATTGTAGGTGGCTTCCGGAGCCGGCGTGTAGGTCTCCTGAGGAATGTCGGCCGCCAAGGCGCCCCCCATTCCAGCGGAAAGTGCGATCAGGCTTGCGCCAAAAACGCGTACTCTAGACATTCTCGTTCTCCTCAAAACATTGGCGTAGGGACGGCGTTTCCGCTTGGACGACCGTCCCGCATAGTCCGCAGATGACCCCGGCAATGGGGCGACAAGGCAGGCGGAATGCGGCGCCCGCCGGGCGATGACAAGGCGCAATAAGGCGTGTCCGAAATGCCACGTCTTCAGGGAGTTAAGCCGTAGACGCCTCTGGATTCCTTGATTTCTGGCGCTATCTTGGCGGTCGATCGACCCGCCATTGCCCTTTCCGGGCTTGAGAGAGGTTCCGCCCCCAAAATGGCCACGACACTGAACGTCGCCATCGTCACCGGCGGGGCGCGCCGGGTTGGCCGCGCCATTGTCGAAGACCTCGCCGCGCATGGCTGGGCGGTGGCAATCCACTGCAATCGCTCGCGCGAGGAAGGCGACGCGCTTGCCGCCGCGATCAATTCTGCCGGCGGCCGCGCTGTCGTTGTCGTCGCCGACCTCGCGAAGACCGAAACCGTGGCGACGATCGTCGCCGACACGGTCTCTGCGTTGGGCGCCCCGACGCTGCTCGTCAACAACGCCGCCACCTATGAGCGGGATGCCTTCGGCAATCTCGACCTGTCCGCCTGGCGCCGGCAGATGGCGATCAATTTCGAATCGCCGGTCTTTCTCGCCGATGCCTTTGCCGCCGCCGTGCCGGCCGATGCCGAGGGCAATATCGTCAGCATCATCGACCAGGTCGTCTGGCGGCCGACGCCGCGCAATGTCTCCTATGCGCTCGCCAAGTCAGGTCTCTGGACCGCGACCCAGATGCTTGCCCAGGCGCTGGCGCCGCGCGTCCGCGTCAACGGCATCGCCCCCGGCCCGACGCTGCCCAACGACCGGCAGTCACAGGACCGGTTCCGGATGCAGGCCCGCTCGGTCATTCTCGAGCGCGGCCCGGAATTGGCCGAATTCGGGCGCACCGTGCGCTTCTTCGTTGAAAATCGGTCGATCACCGGCCAATTGATAGGATTGGACGGCGGCCAGCATCTCTCCTGGGCGACGCCGGACACCGCCGAATTCGACGAGTAGAGAATGACCGACATAACGGGCGATCCGCCCGACGACGTCGCTCCGGCCGGCACGGCCCTGACCGGCGCCGCGGCGATTGCCGACATCGTCAAGCGTTTGCCGAACGGCCCGGGCGTCTACCGGATGATCGACGCCAAGGGAGCGGTCCTCTATGTCGGCAAGGCGCGGAGCCTGAAGCGGCGCGTCGCGAACTATACGCGCCTCGGCCAGTCCGGCCGGCTGACCCGCATGATCCAGCAGACCGCGACGATGGAATTCGTCTCGACGCGGACCGAGACGGAAGCGCTGCTGCTCGAGGCCAACCTCATCAAGCGCCTGCGGCCGCGCTTCAACGTGCTGCTGCGCGACGACAAGTCGTTCCCCTATATCCTGCTCACCGGCGACCACCCCGCCCCGATGATCGCCAAGCATCGCGGCGCACGGAGCCGCAAGGGCACCTATTTCGGCCCCTTCGCCTCGGCCGGCGCGGTCGGCCGCACGATCAACGCCCTGCAGCGCGCCTTCCTCATCCGCTCCTGCTCGGATGCGGTCTATGAGAGCCGCACCCGGCCCTGCCTCCTCTTCCAGATCAAGCGCTGCTCGGCGCCCTGCACCGGCGAAATCTCGCTCGAGGACTATGGCGAGCTGATCAAGGAGACGAAGGACTTTCTCTCCGGCCGCAGCCAGGTCGTCCGCACCGAGCTGGCAAAGCATATGGAGGCGGCTTCGGAACGCCTCGAATTCGAGACCGCCGCCGTCTATCGCGACCGCATCACCGCGCTCTCGCATGTCTCGGCCCATCAGGGCATCAATCCGCGCACCGTCGACGAGGCCGACCTCTTCGCCATCCATCAGGAGAGCGGCCAGAGCTGCATCCAGGTTTTCTTCTTCCGCACCGGCCAGAACTGGGGCAACCGGGCGTATTTCCCCCGCGCCGACAAGAGCTTCGCGCCGGGCGAGGTGCTTGGCGCCTTCCTGGCGCAGTTCTACGATGACAAGCCGGTGCCGCGGCAGATCCTGCTCTCGCACGACATCGAGGAGCGCGACCTTCTCGCCGCGGCCCTGTCGGAGAAGAGCGACTACCGCGTCGAGATCGCGACGCCGCAACGCGGCGAAAAGAAAGAGCTTGTCGACCACGCCGTCGCCAATGCCCGCGAAGCGCTTGGCCGCGAGCTGGCTGAATCCTCGACGCAGAAGATGCTGCTCACCGCCATCGCGGAGCGCTTCGGCCTCACCGAGCCGCCGCGCCGCATCGAGGTTTACGACAACAGCCACATCATGGGCACCAATGCCGTCGGCGCCATGATCGTCGCCGGCCCCGAAGGCTTCGTCAAAAGCCAGTACCGCAAGTTCAACATCCGCTCCGAGGAGCTGACGCCCGGCGACGACTACGCGATGATGCGCGAGGTGCTAGGCCGCCGCTTTGCCCGCCTCGTTCGCGAAGCCGGCCCGCGCGTCGCCCGGGCAAGCGACGACGAGGCCGTCGGCCCGTGGCCCGATCTGGTCATCATCGATGGCGGCCGCGGCCAGCTCGCGGTTGCCGCCGAGACGCTGGCCGAGCTCGGCATTTCCGACCTGCCGCTGATCGGCGTCGCCAAGGGCCCCGACCGCGACGCCGGCCGCGAGCATTTCCATGTGGCCGAGCGCGAGCCCTCCATGCTGCCGCCGCGCGATCCGGTTCTCTATTTCGTCCAGCGCCTCCGCGACGAGGCGCATCGCTTCGTCATCGGCACGCATCGCGCCAAGCGCAAGGCCGAGCTTGCCCGCAACCCGCTGGACGAGATCGCCGGCATCGGCCCGACCCGCAAGCGCGCTCTGCTTCGCCATTTCGGCACCGCCAAGGCCGTTAGCCGGGCAAGCATCACCGATCTCGTCGGCGTCGAAGGCATTTCAGGCGAGATGGCCCGCGCCATCTACGACCATTTCCACGAGACGTCGGCCTGACCCTCCTTGGGTCCTCCCCCGTTTACGGGGGAGGTGGCGCTGCGAAGCAGCGACGGAGGGGGCGGCGGCACATTCAGAGCAAGCACCGGCCCCCACCACCGCCTATCGGCGGTCCCCCTCCCCCGCTGCGCGGGGAGGAACAACCTCGTGGTTCCGAGGGTCCACCTAATCCGGAAGTCCACCTAGTAAGCGATCAGCCCGAAGGCGTCGGCCGTGTTCGCCGCGATATAGAGCTCGCCGGCGGTGAGCATGAAGAAGACCGCCGTCGAGCCGAGATCCTTGGCGCCCCTGGCAAAATCCGACTGTTCCGGCGACATCTTGTCGACGATGTCCTCGATGGCCGTATTGAGCGCTTCGACGCTCATCAGGACGCACGCGATGACCGCCAGCCCGAGGAAATCGACCAGCGAACGCCCGAGCAGCGCGAACCACACAAAGGCCAGGAGAATGATCGTCCCTTCGATCCGGGCAGCGATCTCCCCCTTCAAAAGATACCGCAGCCCCGCCATTGAATAACCCGCGGCGTGGACGAAATGGCGAAAGGCTTCTAGCATGCCGGGTACACGAGCCCCTCAGACGCGCCTATAAAAGGCACAAATCGCTGTAAGCTTAGCGCGATTCTTATGGCGGGCTTATATCTTACCCAAACCGGCGGCCCCTAGGCTGGAACCGAGAATGCACGAGACTCAGCCTTTTCCGGCCACGCCCGCGCGCAAGATGCAGGCGCTGTCGCTGCCCAACATCCTGACCTATGGCCGGATCGCAGCCGTTCCCGCCATTGCGCTGGTATTTCCCTTCTGGGGCGATGTCGGCCGCCTCCTGGCGCTTTTCGTCTTCATCGCCGCCAGCGTCACCGACTGGCTGGACGGCTACCTCGCCCGCGCCTGGCAGCAGCAATCGGCGCTCGGCCGCATGCTCGACCCGATCGCCGACAAGCTGCTGGTCGGCATCGTCCTCCTGCTGCTCGTCTCCGACAACACCATCGGCGGCTGGTCGCTGATCGCCGCCATCATCATCCTGTCGCGCGAGATACTGGTCTCGGGCCTCCGCGAATTCCTCGCCGAGGTCCATGTCCGCGTACCCGTCTCGCAACTCGCCAAATGGAAGACGACCCTTCAGATGGTGGCGCTCGGCTTCCTGATCTGCGGGCCTGCCGGCGACCGTTTCTTACCCTACATCTCCTACACCGGGCTGCTGCTGCTCTGGGTGTCGGCGCTGATCACCATCTACACCGGCTACGACTATCTCCGCGCCGGCCTTCGCCACCTGATGTCGGAGGAGGCGTGAAGCTCGTCTATTTCGCCTGGGTGCGCGAACGGATCGGCCTGACGGAAGAAGAGATCGATCCGCCGGGCGGCGTCAGTACGGCCGGCGACCTGCTCGACTGGCTCCGGGGCCGCGGTCCCGAATATGAGCACGCGCTTGCCGAACCGAGGGCGATCCGCATCGCGCTCGACAAGGTCCATGCCTCGCGGACAGCACCGATTGCCGGCGTCCGGGAGATGGCGCTTTTCCCGCCGATGACCGGCGGTTAGGCCGAAGCCCGTGACCGCCACGCTCGATATTCGTATCCAGGCCGCGGACTTCGACATCGCCGCCGAGGTCGATCGCCTGCGCGGCGCCGGCACCGGTGCCATCGTCACTTTCAGCGGCATCTGCCGCGACGAGGACGGCCGCCTCGCAGCCCTGGAGCTCGAGCATTATCCCGGCATGGCCGAAGCCGAGATCGCCCGCATCGCCGAAGACGCCGCCGCCCGCTGGCCGGTGACGGCGATCACCGTCATCCACCGCCACGGCCGCATCGCCCCCGGCGAGAATATCGTCCTCGTCGTCACCGCGTCCTCGCATCGGCAGGCGGCCTTCGCGGCGGCCGACTTCCTGATGGATTTCCTGAAAACCAGGGCGCCTTTCTGGAAGAAAGAACATGAACGGGACGGCAAATCCGGCGATTGGGTGGCCGCCACCGACACCGACGACGAGGCGGCGACCCGCTGGGGCCGGGAATAATACCGCGCCGGGAACCGTCTTTCCCCGGCATACGTTGTGCTCGATGGCGCCCACTCAACAGCGCCCGCCATCTCCCGGAGGAACACCTATGAAGAAGACGCTTTGGACCGCCCTCGCCTGCTGCACGGCCCTCACCGGCGGCGCCTTCCTTGCCCAAGCCCAGCCGTCACCTGACATGTCCTTCTTCGTATCGAGTGTCGGCGGCGGCAACGGTGCCAATCTTGGCGGCCTCGACGGCGCCGATGCGCATTGCCAGGAATTGGCCGTGGCGGTCGATGCCGGCGCCAAAACCTGGCGCGCCTATCTGAGCACCGGCTCGGTCAACGCCCGCGACCGCATCGGCGACGGACCCTGGGTGAACGCCAAGGGCGAGATCATCGCTTCGACCGTCGACGAGCTTCACAGCGACGCCAACAAGATCAGCAAGCAGACCGCGCTTAACGAGAAGGGCGAAGTGGTCAACGGCCGCGGCGACCAGCCGAACCGCCACGACATCCTGACCGGCTCGAACCCCGACGGCATGGCTTCCGCGGACACCTGCAACGACTGGACATCGGACGGCGCCGGCGCCGCCATGATGGGCCATCACGACCGCACCGGCCTCGACGAGTCCGCAGCGGCAAAGTCGTGGAATTCGTCGCATGCCTCACGCGGCGGCTGCGGCCAGGACGCCCTCAAGGGCACCGGCGGCGACGGCCTCCTCTACTGCTTCGCCTCGGACTAGGCGCGGCGCGGTAATCGAGCTTCTAGAGCATTCACCGATTGACAGAAGCCCTCGTTGTTAGCCTCTCCCGTAGGGAGAGGGCTTTGAGCCTTAATGAGCGGAGCGAATTTAGGCGAGAAGGGTGAGGGGTTGAAGGTCATCCGTATCGTCAGAAAGCTCTGCCACCGGGAGCAAAAATAACTTGCGCCTTAACCCCTCACCCCAGCACGCTAAGTCGCTACGCTCTTAAGCGCGCTGGCCCTCTCCCTGTGGGAGAGGGTGACCGGCCAATTCCATCGATCGCTGAAACGCTCTAGCCAATGGGAAGAAGGCCGGCCACACGCCGGCTGTTCTCGGCTCCCTACGCGATCGGGACCATCGACAGCATCGGGTTGGTCGCCGGGATGTCGGTCTCCGGAAGGCCGAGTTCGTTCCGCACGATATTCGTGCCGCGCACCAGGGCGACCATCTTGTAGAAGGCGTGCATGCGGCTGATGCCCTGGCGGCCGAAGCCGCAGTCGCTAGTCAGGATCAGTCGCTCCGGCTCGATATGCTCGAGTGCCTTGCGGATCAGGTCGGCGATATCCTCGGGACGTTCGATCTGCAGCGTCCGGTGGCTGACGACGCCGAGCGCGATCTTCTTGTCCTTGGAGATCTGCTTGCCGATATGCGGCAGGTCGGCGCCCTGATTGGCGGCGCCCTCGAAAGTCAGCACGTCGACGTCGAACTGGTCGAAATAGGCGAGCGCCGGCTGGTAGGAGAAGTCCTGGTTGGCGACACGCTGGGCGGCCGGGCTGCCCCAGCAGGTGTGGCACCAGACTTCGCATTTGGCGCGCAGCCCCGCGACCTCGCGATTGAAGGCATCGGCCCATTGCTGGGGTGACGTTCTCGAATTCGGATCGTTGACGATCTGGTGGATCGCCGGCTCCTCGATCTGGACGATCGGCGCACCCGCGTCGGCGAGCGCGTGATATTCGCGGTTCAACGCCGTAGACAACGCGTTCAGCAGGTCCAGCCGGTCCTTGTAATATTCGTCGGCCAGCATCAGGGCCAGGATCTGGGCGGACACCGAGCCGATCTTGACCGGCCGGTCGGTCATCCCGGCCATGGCCTTATAGGCCCGGTCGAGCTCGAGCCGCGTCGCCCCGATCGGACCCGTCACCGGCGGGGTCATACGGGTCTCGACGACCTCCCACATGATGTCGCCGGGCTTCTTGTCCGCCATGAAGCCGGCTGGCTGCACCTCGATGCGCGGCGGCCCGATGCCCTCGATGCGCTCGCAGGCATAGGCGACCCAGCTCCGGCCGGCGACGTCGTCGTCGAGCCGGGTGTCGCCATCCGTCATGATGTCGATGCCGGCGCGATACTGCATCGCGACATGGGCGGCGAGGCAATCGAAATGCTGCTCGCGATAGCCCCGTTGCGAAAATCCGCGCGACAGCGATTGGCCGCGCAGATTCTCCGTGTACCAGCCAGGCCGCGGCAGCGACCCGGTGGTGGTCGTCTGCAGCGCCTTATCCTTGGTCGCGATGAACATTGGGCCCTCCCCGCCCGCCGATCAGTCCCCGAAGCTAGCCGACGATTTCGGTCTCCGCGAACCAGTAGGCGATTTCCTGTGCCGCGGTCTCGGGAGCATCCGAGCCATGCGCCGAATTCTCGCCGATCGAATTGGCGAATTCCTTCCGGATGGTGCCCGGAGCGGCCTTGGCCGGATCGGTGGCGCCCATCACTTCGCGGTTCTTGAGGACGGCATTCTCGCCTTCGAGCACCTGCACCACGGTCGGGCCGGACGACATGAATTCGCAGAGCTCGTCGAAGAACGGCCGGCCCTTGTGGACGGCATAGAAGCCTTCGGCCTGACGCCGGCTCATCCACACGCGCTTCGAGGCGACGACCCGGAGGCCGGCATCTTCCAGCTTGGCGACGATCTTGCCGGTCAGGTTCCGCTTCGTCGCATCCGGCTTGATCATTGAGAAAGTACGCTCGACGGCCATTGCAGGGTCCTTGGGTTTTGAAAGGGTCGCCGGCTGTATAGCCAAGGCACCCGGCAGCGACAAGCGCATGAAAAAAAGCGGCGGCAGGCCGATCCGCCCGCCGCCGCCCGGAAATGATCCGAAATGCTTAGCCTAGGAAGAGGAAAGCACCTTCGTCCTGAACAGGATGCCGGCAATCGCGGCGCCGACCAGCGGCATCACGATGAAGAGCCAAACCTGCGTCAGCGCCGTGCCCCCGACGAACAGCGCCGGGCCGAAGCTGCGGGCCGGATTGACCGACAGTCCGGTGATCTGGATGAAGGGCAGGTGCAGGACGAACAGGGTCAGGCCGATGATCAGGCCGGCGACATTGCCGCCGCCGCCTTTTTCCTGCGTCACGCCGAGGATGACGGCCGTGAAGAGGAAGGTCGCGATGATCTCGGTCAGGATCGCCGCGGTCAGGCCGTAGTCGCCGAGATAGCCGGTGCCCCAGCCATTCTGGCCGAGCCCGCCAGCCGCGATGTCGTAGCCGCTCGCCTTGCCGGAAAGGAGCACCATCAGGATCAGCGCGCCGATGATGCCGCCGATCACTTGCGCGACGATATAGCCGATCGCGGTGCCCGTCTCCATGCGGCCAGCGGCGACCATCGCCACCGTCACCGCCGGATTGATGTGGCAGCCGGAGACCGGCCCGATGCAATAGGCCATGGCCATCACGGCAAGGCCGAACGCCAGGGCGATCGGCACGACGCCGAGCGGCATGTCCGCGCCGTATCCGCCGATGGTCACGGCGCCGCAGCCGACCAGAACCAGTGTTGCAGTGCCGATCAGCTCGGCCAGATATTTCTTCATCATGCCGCCCATACCCTTTGTCCTCCGCGAGATCCGATCCGATTCGCGGTGGCATTATCGCATTTACCGGCCAATTTTCTCAGGCGGCCGCGGGCATCTTGCGGCCTATCGCGCCATGCAGGTCCAGGCAGCGGCCGAACCACGTCCGGACCGGATCGTCATCGGCGAGGAGACCGGCCGGACTGACGATCCGCGCCCATTGCAGCGCGCCGAAGACGATGTAATCGGCGAAGAGCGAAGCCTCCCCGCCGATGAAGGCCTGCCTGCCCAGCATCAGCCGAAGCGGCGCCAGAGCGCGCCGGAATTCCTCGATGCGTCCGTCGCGACCGGCCTGGACATCCTCCAGCGTTCCGCCGAGCCGCTTTTCGCGGCTGTCGCGGAAGTAAGGCTGGTCGGCCGGATCGAGCCTGTCATGGATATCCTTGACGATCAGCCGCGTCAGGAAGGGATGTATCTCGCTGAGCGCCCAGCTTTCGACGAAACGCGCATGCGCCTCGCCGCCCTTGCCACGAAAGAGCGACGGCCGCTCCGGATAGGTCGCTTCGAGATAGATCGCGATATCGAAGGAGTCGCGGACGAGCCGGCCGCCATCGTCGATCACCGGCACGGTCGGCGAGAAGCCGGCGCCGATCGCCTTGATCCCGGTGAAGGGCGTCGCGCGCGTCTCGAAAGCAAGCCCCTTATGGGCCAGCGCCATCTTCGCTTTCCAGCAATGCGGGCTGAAGCGCTTCTCGGCATCGCGGGCGCAAAGATCGTAAAGGATGATGCTCATCGGCGTTTTCTCCGCGCGTGTTGAACCGATACTGCCTCTGTGCGAGCATTTCGGCACGCAAAAAAGCCCCGGAGCGACGATGAAAGACTACTTCTCGATGTTCGCGCTCTATAATCGCTGGGCGAACGAACGGCTCTACGAGGCTGCCGCCGGCGTCAGCGACGACGACTACCGGCGCGAGCGCGGCGCCTTTTTCGGCTCGCTCCACGGCACGCTCAACCATCTCGTCGTCGCCGACCGCATCTGGATGCGCCGTTTCACGCATGAAGGCCCGGTCCACAAGAAGCTCAACGAGACCGCCTATGACGATCTCGTCAGCCTCAGCGCGGCGCGGCGCGACGAGGACGAGCGGATCATCTTCTATATCGAGACCCTTGCCGACTCCGATATCGCCGGCACCTTCGCCTATACGCCGACGACTCATCCGGTCGAGGTCACCCAGCCGCTCGCCTCGGCGCTGGGGCATTTCTTCAATCACCAGACGCACCACCGCGGCCAGACGCACGGGCTCCTGACAGCCATTGGCGGCCGCGACTACGCGCCGTCCTTCGATCTCGTCCAGTTTCAGCGCGAAACCGGCATCGGCATGGGCTGATCCGGCACCGGAAGCATGGGGAGCCGCGCGAAGCCCGGTTCTCCGAAACCTCAAGGCTTGGGAGGGCCGTCGAAATGCAAGTCCATACGCTCGATCACATTGCTCTCGTCGTCGCCGACCTGAAGAACACCTGCGACTTCTACGAACGCGTCCTCGGCATGAAGTCGCGCGAGGAACGTCCCGGCAAATGGTGCCTCGAATTCGGCGCCAGCAAGATAAGCCTGCATGACCCGCGTCACGTCCCGCCGGATGCCGCCGGTGCATCGCCCGGCACCGGCGTCTTCTGCGTTCTCACCGATGCGTCGGTGACCGACATCGTCGCCCATCTGAAGCGCGAAGGCGTCACAATCCTGATGGGCCCGATCGATCGCGTCGGCGGCGTCGGCCCGATGACCTCCGTCTACTTCAAGGACCCCGACGGCAATCTCCTGGAAGTCAGCAAGCCGCACTGAACCCAGCCCGATTGGCCGCCGCGTCACAGATAGGGATCGTCGAGCCGCGTGATGTCGCCGTCGCTCCGCTGGAGGCGGGCCGCCGCATAGGCGATCGAGCGGCCGTCGACGATCCGCTCGGGCGCGATCTCGGCGAGCGGCAGGAGCACGAAGGCGCGCTTCAGCATTTCCGGATGCGGCAGCGTCAGCTCGGCGGTCTGAAGCGCTGCGTCGCCGGCATAGAGAATATCGATGTCGATAATCCGCGGCCCCCAATGGACGCCGGGCAGGCGCCCGACCTGGATTTCGATCGCCTGGCAGCGCCGGAGCAGTGCCTGCGGCGCCAGCGAGGTGCTTCCCCGAATGCAGGCATTGATAAACCAATCCTGGTCCGTCTTGCCCCAGGGCGCCGTCTTGTAGAGATGCGAAACCGCCTCGATCTCGATCCCGGCTTCGCCGTCGAGCCGCGCGATCGCGGAGCGGATGTTGGCGATCTTGTTGCCGACATTGCTGCCGAGCGACAGGGCAAAGTCCGCCTTGCGGAACCGCTTCGCCTCGACGCTGACATGATCGAACACCGCCGCGATCGGCGCCGACGGCTTGCGGACCCGGACCGACACCTCGGACACGGCTGGAAAGCTGTCGAGAATCCTGCCGGCAATCCCGTCCGCCAGCGTCTCGATCAGGTTGAAGCGCGTCGCACCGGAAACCTCGGCGGCGATGGCGCACAGCCGCTCGTAACCGACGGTCCTGCGATAGTCGTCGTCGCGCAACGCCTCCTCCATGTCGACCACGCATTCGATGTCGACAAAGAATTTCTGCCCGAGCGTCGACTCTTCCTTCAGCACGCCGTGACGGCCGTACAGGCAGAGGTTCGACACGAAGATGCGATTGCTCATCGGGGCAGTCCTTTCAGCGCCTTGAAGACGGCGAGCGCGGCGTGATGCTCGCCGACATCGTGAACCCGGAGGATCGCGGCCCCCCCGGCCAGAGCGATCATATTGGCCGCCAGCGTGCCGACCAGCCTCTCCTCGACCTTGTTGTCGAGGATGCGTCCGATGAAGGATTTCCGCGACAGTCCGACGAGCAGCGGAAGGCCGTAATCGGCGAAGCGGTCGAGATGCCGGATGCAGGCAAGATTCTGCTCGAAGGTCTTTCCGAAGCCAACGCCGGGATCGAGAATGAGACGGTCCGCCGGGACGCCGGCCTGCGTGGCGATGGTAATCGAGCGGTCGAAGAAGCGCCGCACGTCGCCGACGATCTCGACCGCGCCGTCGATCTCGCGCCGGTTATGCATGATGATCGCCGCCGACTGCGTCTCCGCGACGACGTCGGCCATGAGCGGATCGGCCTGCAGCCCCCAGATGTCGTTGATCACGACGGCACCGAGCCGCGCCGCCTCGCGCGCCATGCGTGGCTTGGTCGTGTCGATCGATATCGGCACCGCGATCCTGCCGGCGAGCCCGCTGATCACCGGCGCGACGCGACCGAGCTCGTCATCCTCCGTCACCGGCGCGAATCCGGGTCGCGTCGATTCACCGCCTATGTCGATGATCGCCGCGCCCTGCCCTTCCATCGCGACAGCATGGGCCACCGCCGCGTCGAACGCGTCGTGCTGCCCGCCGTCGGAGAAGGAGTCCGGCGTGACGTTGAGAATCCCCATCACGACCGGCGCTCGCCGGATCGCCGCGAGGAAATTGTCACGCTGCCTAATGCGGCTGTCGTCGCTCATGTCCCGTCCCTGCCGATCCACTCCGCCGCGACGAGGCCGCGCACCGAGTTGCCGAGATAGATCGCGTCGGCCGTGGCGAGGTCGTCGGCGGTGAGAATACGCTCTGCCGCCGCGCCGGTCGCGATAAGCTCTTCGCGAAGCGTGCCCGGCAGCAGGCCGCAGGCCAGCGCCGGCGTCACCAATGCGCCGCCCAAGCGGAGGAAGAGGTTGGTGAAGCTGCCCTCGGTGAGCTCGCCGCGCTCATTGACGAAGACGACTTCATCGGCACCGGAGTCGACCCGCGCCCGGTCGTAGAACGCGCGCCGCGTCGTCTTGTGATAGAGCAGCGGCTCGGCCGAGCTGACGCGATCCGGCGCAATCCGAAAGCGGAGCCGGGTGAGCGCCGTCAGCGGCGCCGTCGTCACATCGATGCCGTCTTCGCCGAGCACCAGGCGGACGCGCAAGGCGTCGGCCCGTGATGCCACGGCCTTGGAGAGCGCCGCAATCGCCTCCCCCTCATTGAAGGGGATGGCGAAATATCGGGCCGATCTCTCCAGCCGCCGCATGTGGCGGTCAAGCAGCGCGAAGCGCTGGCCGTCCCAGAGAAGCGTTTCGATGAGGCCGAGCGGCGGCTCCGCCCGGAGGAAGCGGAGCTTCAGAAGCGCCTCCTGATATTCCGCCTCCTCACCGGAGTCGGCGACGATGCCGCCACCTGTGCCGATTTCGCCGACGCCGTCCCGGCCGATCACGGCGGTGCGGATGGCGACGTTGAAGGCGAAATCGCCGCCCGGCGCGGCGTAGCCGATGCTGCCGCAATAGAGCCCGCGCGGTCCGCCTTCCAGTTGGTCGATGATCTCCATGGCGCGGATTTTTGGCGCGCCGGTCACCGAGCCGCAAGGAAACAGCGCGGCGATCACCCCGCCGAAGGAAACCTCAGGCTGGAGCTGCGCTTCGATGGTCGAGGTCATGGCGTGAAAGCTGCGATAGGTCTCGACTTCGAAGAGGCGCGGCACCGAAACGCTGCCGGTTTCGGCAACGCGGGCGATATCGTTGCGCAGGAGATCGACGATCATCAGATTCTCGGCCCGCGCTTTCTCGGACGCGCGGAGTGCATGGACAAAGTCCGCGTCTTCCTCGGCCGTGCGGCCGCGTCCGCTCGTCCCTTTCATCGGCCGTGTCACGATCCTGCCGGCCCGGCTCTCGACAAAAAGCTCAGGCGACAGGGACAGCACGTCGAACGTATCGGTGGCGATCAGCGCTCCATGCGCGACCGGCTGGCTGCGGCAGAGATCGCGATAGAGAGCCGCCGGATCGCCGGAGAGCTCGAAGCCGGCCCGGAGCGTGAGGTTGACCTGATAGACGTCACCCGCCGCGATATAGTCCATCGCGCGGCGGAAGGCAGCGCCGTAGTCCGCCCGCGTCATTGAAAAGGCCAGCGCCGATATCTCAGCCGTGGCCATGCCTGCCTGACCGTTCAGCCAGTCGCGCGCCTCATCGCGGGAAAGCTCCTGCGGCCGGTCGAAAACGCCCAGCCACAGTAGCGGAAAAGCGGCTTCCGCCGGCAGCAGCGCGGCGAGCTTCTCCTCGAAGACCAGTCCCAGCTCATAGGAAAGAAAGCCGGCTACATGGGCCCCACGCGAAAGGGCCTCCTCCGCACGCCTGATCAGCCCTGGTGCTTCGGAGGGAAGCCGCGTGGTCAGGATTTCGCTCGGACCGGCAAACAGGCGGCTTGGGCCGCCGCTCGGGGAATTGTCGTGGAGGAAGACCGTCCCTGACGCCAGCATCGGAGATGTGACAACGCCTTCCTGTATCGCCGGCTTCTCGAAGCCTCGCCGCCCGGCTCAATCCGACAAAGCCGGCCGGAAAGCAACCCGGCAGACTGCCTCAGCCGCTAGGGCGCCTTGTGGATCGGGTCGACCCAGGCGACGGCTTCCGGCTTCTCGACCGGCTCGATCTCGAGATTGACAACCACCGCCTCCTTGTCGCTCCGCACCAGGACGCATTCGAGGGGCTCGGCGGTCGAGGCGTTGATTTCCTGATGGGGAACGTAGGGCGGGATGAAGATGAAGTCGCCCGGTCCCGCCTCGGCGACATATTCGAGCTTCTCGCCCCATCGCATCCGGGCCTGGCCCTTGACCACATAGATGACGCTTTCGAGCCCGCCGTGATGATGCGCGCCGGTCTTGGCGTTGGGATGGATCGTGACCGTGCCGGCCCAGAGCTTCTGCGCACCGACGCGGGCGAAATTGATCGCCGCCTTGCGGTCCATGCCCGGCGTCTGCGCGGTGTTCGGATCGAGCTGGTCGCCGGGGATGACCTTGACCCCGTCATGCTTCCAGTCGGTCGGATGCTCGTGATCGCCGTGGCTCATACTGTCTCTCCAGGCCCCAGGACTCTCCCGATCCTCGTCCTTCGAGGGCCGCTGACGCGGCCACCTCAGGATGAGGCGGAACGCCGGCCTGTCAAGCAGCCGAACACCTTCTACTCGCTACTCGCTATTCCCATTGTTCCCTGCACCATTGCCTTCGCTGCCGGTCTGCTAAGATCGCCGGACCAGCGGAGGCAATTATGAAAACCCTAGCGATCCTCGCCGCCCTCTTCGGTCTCGCCACCCTCAGCACGACGGCCGATGCGGCAAGCTTCAATTGCGGCAAGGCGACCACCGGCGACGAAATCGCCATCTGCCGCACGACGGTGCTGTCCGAGCTCGATGTCGCGATGGCAACGCTTTACGGCGTCCGCATGCAGTTGCCGATGCTGATGGGGTCGCGCGGCGCCGCGCAGGACGAGCAGCGCGCCTTTCTGCAGTCCCGCGCCGCCTGCGGCCCGGACGTTCCCTGTCTCGAAGCGGCCTATCGCCGGCGTAACGCCGAGTTGAACGCCACCATCGCCGCGGCAATGCAGGATTATTGCCGGAAGCTGGGCATCTGCGGCTGAAATCCCCGCCCCGGCCCCTCGACGCTGCATCCTGAAAATGCAAGCTTTTCGCGCATGCCGGGGGGCACTCCATTTTCTGGGAAACGATTTCCTCCGGCCAATCGAACCGGAGGAACGTTAGCCGATGTCCGACCCTGCCCGCCCGCGTATCATTGCCATCGAAGAGCACTATCAGGACCCGGAGCTCGCAAAGCATTACCGGCCCGGCGACGGCTCACGCAATTCACAGCTCGTCGCCAAGCTCGAGGACCTCGGCGAGGCGCGCCTGAAGGATCTGGACGAGGCCGGCATCGACGTCCAGGTCCTGTCGCACGCGCAGCCGGCGACACAGAATTTCGATGGCGAGACCGCGACGCGGCTGGCGCGCGAAACCAATGACCGGCTCCACCGCGTCATCCAGGCGAGCCCGAAACGCTACGCGGCCTTCGCAATCCTGCCGACGCCCGACCCCAAGGCGGCGGCCGACGAACTCGAGCGGAGCGTCACCAAGCTCGGCTTCAAGGGCGGCGTCGTCCACGGCCTGACCAACGGCCATTTCCTCGACGAGAAGCAGTTCTGGCCGCTTTTCGAGCGCGCCGAGGCGCTTGACGTGCCGATCTACCTTCATCCCGGCCCGCCGGCGCAGACCGTCATCGACACCTACTACAAGGACTATGTCGCCGACTATCCGATGATCACCAGCGCCGGCTGGGGCTATACGGTGGAGGCCGCGACGCAAGGCGTCCGGCTCGTGCTCAGCGGCGTCTTCGAGAAATATCCAAAACTCCGTTTCATCCTCGGCCATCTCGGCGAGGGCATCCCCTTCCTGATGTGGCGGATCGACTATTCCTTCGCGCGGCCGGGCAACAAGCCAGGCATGAAATTCCGCGACCTCTTCACCGAGCATTTTTACATCACGACCAGCGGCAACTTCTCCGACACCGCCCTCCTCTGCTCGATGCAGGAAATGGGCGTCGACCGCCTCATCTTCTCCGTCGACTATCCCTTCATCCCGAACGCACCGGGACCGAAATGGATGGACCGCGTCGCGCTATCGCCGGCGGACAAGGTCAAGATCCTGTCCGGCAATGCCGAGAAGCTGTTGAAGCTGTAGATCGTAGGGCGGATTAGCGAAGCGTAATCCGCCGAAACAGCGGCGGGTTACGCCCTTCAGGCTAACCCGCCCTACGGATCTGCGCGACCGGCCGCCGAAGGCGCGTCACCCATCGTCGTCAAAGCAGAGACATCCGCGATCCTGGTCGTTCTCACGGTCCCGAGAGCTACCTTCTCACCGCCAGGTAGGAAAGTGATGCTCGCCGGCCGATCATCATTTTTGGTACTGGCGACTGCTTGGCTGCCGACGACGGTGAGACCGTCGGCACGGAAGAAGATAAAAATTTTGTCGTCTGTCCATCCAATATGCCGGCCGTCAGTCGACCACGACAATCCATCAAGACGGTATGCCGACGTGGAGATGGTGCTGCGCGCGAGGATTTGGCCGTCTGAGACGCGGGCGACATAAATTCGCTGCTCGCCATGCCACTCTGCAAAGCAAACGCGCTCGCCGTCGGGTGACAATTTCATCGACTTGATTAGAAGGCCAAATGAAATCTGATGTGTTTTCGTTGTCAGCGATGGCCATCGACGGACCGTCAGATAAGATGGTGGGAGGCGTTGCTGAGGATGCCGCGACTTGGGCGAGTGCAGCACCAGCCATATCCGACGGCTTCGATCGTGGGAGATGGAAGAGACTTGTTCGCCGAGATTCTCTTCACGACTACGTATCGCCCCATCCGCTACCCGGCGCTCAGTGAGGACGCCGCCCCAAGAGCCGTCGATCAAAGCATCGCCATCTGGGGAAAAAAGGACTTGGCAGCCTTCGCCGTCCTTCTGGTTCTTGCAATCGCGTGAAATGCTTCCCGTTAGAGGATCGAGGAGAAGAATTCTGCCGCTGGTTGACTTCACTACCAGGAGTCGACCGTCCGGCGAGAACGCAGCCTCGCTTGGATTCGATATCGGGTGGGTCGACGAAATGCGCCTTCGGGCCTGGACATCTACAACCACGACGTTCTGACCGATACAGGCAAGCATCCGGCCGTCGTCGCTAGACGCCACAGAAAAACCGGCGGGCCAGCTCATTCGCGGGAGCTTGGTCAACGAAGCCTCGCTCGCCGCACGGTCACGGCAACACCTTGCCCGGATTGAACAGCCCCTTCGGATCGAGGAGCGTCTTGAAGCCGCGCATCAGGTCGAGTTCAACCTCGGAACGATAGCGCGCCATCTCGTCGAGCTTGACGATGCCGACGCCGTGCTCGGCCGCGAAGCTGCCGCCATACTCCGCCGCGATGTCGTAGACGGCGCGATGCAGGTCGGCGGCGCGCGCCATGAAGCTTGGCGCGTCCATGCCCTCCGGCGCGGCGAGATTGAAATGGATGTTGCCGTCGCCAAAATGTCCGTAGGCGACGGTCCGCGTCCCCGGCACGGTCTTCTCGACCGCGGCGGTGGCGCGCCGGACGAAATCCGGCTGCTTGGAGACCGGCACCGACACGTCATGCTTCACCTCGGCGCCGACCTTGGCAAGGTTCAGCACCAGCGCCTTGCGGATGCGCCAGATGGCTTTCGCCTGCGCGGTGGATGCGGCGATCGCGGCGTCGAGGACGATGCCCTGCTCCATCGCGTCGGCAAGTGCGGCCTCCAGCGTGGCGTTGGTCTGGCCGTCGGCCTTGGTGCCGGAGACCTCGACGATCGCATACCACTCATGCTTGCCTTCGAGCGGATCGCCGACTTCGGGATCGAACTGCATGGCGATGTCGATGCCGATCCGCGGCAGCACCTCGATGCTCGACAGCGCATCGCCGGTCGCGGCCCGGAGCAGCGCCAGAAGCTCGATCGACGCATCGAGATCGCGGATCGCGACGAAGGCCGTCGCCACTTCCAGCGGCTTCGGGAAGAGCCGCAGCACGATCGCCGTCACCACGCCAAGCGTGCCTTCCGCACCCATGAAGAGATGCTTCAGCGCGTAGCCGGTATTGTCCTTGCGAAGCCGCCGGAGCCCGTTCCAGATGCGTCCGTCGGGCAGCACTACCTCGAGCCCCAGCACGAGGTCGCGCATGTTGCCAAAACGGAGGACTGCCGTGCCGCCGGCATTGGTCGAAACATTGCCGCCGATCGTGCAGCTTCCCTCCGAGCCGATGCTCAGCGGAAAGAAGCGCCCGGCCTCCAGCGCCGCCACCTGGACCTCGGCGAGGATCACGCCGGCCTCGACGGTCATCGTGTAGTCGGCGGCATCGACCTCGCGGATACGGTTCATGCGCTTCAGGCTGAGAAGCACCTCGCCATGCGGCACGCCGCCGGCGACCGAGCCGGTATTGCCGCCCTGCGGCACGACCGGCACGCCCGCCGCCGCGCAGGCCTTGACCACCGCCGCGACCTCGTCGGTGTTCTTCGGCATCACCATCAGGGGCGTCGAGCCCTGGGCATAGCCGACCCAGTCCTTGAGATGCGGCTCGAGCGTCATCGCATCGTCGCTCCAACCCTTCTCGCCGACGATCGCCTTCAGCGCCTCGACGAGCGCCGGCGGCAGGCCGGGCGAGCGGGTGGTGTTGCGGAGGGCGGTGATCGACATGGCGGCAGCGTCTCCCGAAGATTTGATTGCCGTTGAGCCGGCAGGATTTCCCTCTCTCATACGGCATCGGCGGGCCGGCCGGTAGCATCCCCGGCGATGATGCAATAACCTCCGGCCGCCAAGTCTGAAAACACGAACAAAACTACCGATACGGGGAGGAAACTGAGCCGTGAGAATCGTCGATCTCAGCCGCGAGCTGTACCACCGGGCCATGCAATATCCGGGGCAGCCCACCATCATCCACGGCGTCTGGAAGACCCATGCCGAAGCCGCCGCCGAGAATAACCACGGCCATGGCAACAGCGTCATGTACTTCACCATGCCTGACCACGGCGGCACCCATATCGACGCGCCTCGTCATTTCGGTGCCGAGGGCATCCCGATCAACGAATATCCGCTCGAGAACTGCATCGTGCCGGGCATCTGCATCGACTTGCGCCACATCGCGCCGAAGGCCGAGATCGGCGTCGACGAGCTGAAGGCCGCCGTCGAGAAGGCCGGCGCGCCGATCCCGAAGGGCGGCACCGTCCTCCTCTGCACTGGCCACCATCAGCGCACCTATCCGAACCCGGCCTACGCTTCCGACAATCCCGGAGTGAACGTGCCGGCGACGGAATGGCTCGCCCAGCAGGGCATCGTCCATTTCGGCATCGATTCCATGCGCCCCGGCCCCGCCGGCAAGGTCAACTCGCTGGTCCACAAAGCCTGTCTGGAGCTCAACATCACGCATATGGAGAGCCTCTGTAACCTCGAAGCCCTGCTCGGCGCCGGGCCGTTCCAGTTCATCGGCCTGCCGCTCAAATGGCGGGGCGGCACCGGCTCGCCAATTCGTGCTGTTGCAGTGTTCCAAGACTAGCCTCTATTGAATGGAAGGGCGCCGCCGCGGCGCCTTTCCACAGCGCCCTATCCCGGAGTCCAGAAAAATGGCCCTGCGCATTGGTCAGTCTCAGGTCCGCTACGAAGACGACTCCCTGATCCGCGGCACCGGCTCCTATGTCGGCGACGACCCTATGGAGGGCGAGGTCGCCATCGCCTTCGTCCGCTCACAGGTTGCCCACGGCGTCATCCGGAGCGTCGATATCTCCGCCGCGAAAGAGGCGCCCGGCGTGCTGGCCGTCTTCACCGGCGAAGACGCGGTCGCCGACAAGCTCACCGGCTTCACCCCGCGCCTGAAGCCGCCGGCCGCCAACGGCGGCGAATTCTTCAACCCGCCCGCCCCGCCGCTTCGTTCCGGCCGCGTCCGCCATGTCGGCGACGTCATCGCCGCCGTCGTCGCCGAAACCCGCGCCGAAGCCGAGGCCGCCGCCGAACTCGTCATCGCCGAGATCGATCCGCTGCCCGCCGTCACCACCGCTGCGGCTGCCGCCGCCGAAGGTGCGCCGCTGGTGTGGGATGAAGTTCCCGGCAACATCGCCTTCCTCGGTGAGCAGGGCGACAAGGCCAAGGTCGACGAAGCCTTCGCCGGCACCGCCCATATCGTCGAGCATTCCTTCCCGATCACGCGGGTCTCGCCGGTCTGCATGGAGCCGCGCGGCATCGTCGTCCGCTTCGACGCCGCGGCCGGCACCTACACCGTCCGCGTCGGCACCCAGGCGACGCACCGCATGGCGCAGAGCATCGGCCCGTCCATCGGCGTCGACCCCGCCACCATCCGCGTCGTCTCGCATCAATGCGGCGGCTCTTTCGGGATGCGCAACAACCCCTTCGCCGAGGAAGTCGTTGCCTGCTATGCCGCCGCCAAGGTCGGCCGCCCCGTGCGCTGGACGGCAAGTCGCACCGATTCCTTCATGTCGGACGCCCATGCCCGTGAGATGGTCGTCGATGCCGCCCTGGCGCTCGATGCAGAGGGCCATTTCCTGGCGCTCCGAGCCCTCTCGCTGCCGAGCGTCGGCGCCTATTACGGCATCATGAGCACGATGCCGCTCTTCGGTAACCTCGGCGGCATCGCGGGCGTCTACCGGACGCCTGCGATCCACGTCACTGTCAAGGGCGTCCACACCAACACCCAGTGCATCGGTCCCTATCGCGGCGCCGGCCGTCCCGAAATGACCTATGTCATGGAGCGGATGGCCGACCTCGCCGCCGCGAAGATCGGCATCGACCGCGTCGAGATCCGCCGCCGCAACATGATCGCGCCCGACCAGATGCCCTTCAAGACGGGCCTCGTCTTCACCTATGACAGCGGCGACTTCCCGACCGTCATGGCGAAGACCCTGGAAGCCGCCGACTGGGCCGGCTTCCCGGCGCGGCGCGCGGAATCGAAGCAGCGCGGCAAGCTTCGCGGCATCGGCATCTCCAACCCGATCGAGATCGCCGGCGGTCCCGCCAACGCGCCGCAGCCCGAATTCGCCCGGCTGACCATCGCCGCCGACGGCAAATACATCGCCAAGCTCGGCTCCGGCGATTCAGGCCAGGGCCATATCACCACCTTCCGGCAGATCCTCGGCGACCGCTTCGATTGCGAGCCGGAGGATATCGCCATCATTGCCGGCGACACGGGCGCCGTGCCGAAAGGCACCGGCACCTTCGGCTCGCGCACCGTCGCGGCCGCCGGCACCTCGCTCGCCATTGCCGGCGACAAGATCATCGAGGAAGCAAAGCATGACGCCGCCAATGCCCTCGAAGCCTCGCCCAACGACATCGTCTTCGACCGCGGCACCTTCGCCATCGCCGGCACCGACCGCCGTATCTCGCTGGTCGAACTCGCCGCCAAGAAGCCCGACGGTTATACCGGCGAATTTATGGGCGCCACCGAGGCCGCGACCTTCCCCAACGGCTGTCATGTCTGCGAAGTCGAAATCGATCCGGAGATCGGCACCACCGAGATCGTCCGCTACACCGTGGTCGACGACGTCGGCATCATGGTCAATCCGCTGCTGGTCAAGGGCCAGATCCATGGCGGCATCGTCCAGGGCCTTGGCCAGGTCTTCGGCGAGCAGGTCGTCTATGACGAGGACGGCCAGCTCATCACGGCGACCTTCATGGACTACTACATGCCGCATGCCGACAGCGTCCCGTCCTTCGACGTCACCGGTCACGGCGTGCCGACCAAAGCCAACCGCCTCGGCGTCAAAGGCGCCGGCGAGGCCGGCACGGTCGGCGCCCTCGCGGTAGGCATCAGCGCGGTGGCAGACGCCCTCTCCCCACTCGGCATCACCCACATCGACATGCCGGCAACGCCGGAGCGGGTGTGGCAGGCGATACGGGAAGCCCGTAGGGCGGATTAGCCCCAACGGGGCGTAATCCGCCGCCTTTCGGCGGAATACGCTCCGCTATTTCGCCCTACGCATTGCGCCTCAAGAAATACCAGGCAAACGCCGCCAACTGCAGCGCCACCAGCGCGCCGATCGCCACGTCGAAGGCGCCCTCGATGCCCATCGACGGGGTCAGCCGGTCGACGACGACGCCGAACGACCATTGCAGCAGGAAGCCGCCGACGAAGAGCGTGAAGTTGAGTGACGCGTTCACCCGTCCCGCCTGCGACACCGGGAAATGGCGGCTGAGAGCCGGGTAGCTGAGCGCCGTGAAGGTCCCGAACAGCGCGAAGCCGATCCAGAAGGCCGCCGAGAGCGCCGGGTCGAAGACGATGACGAAGGTCAGCATGGCGCAGACCAGCGCGCAGCCGACCAGCATCACGGTCGAGACCGGAATGCCCCGCCGCCGCACCAGCCGGTCGGCGACGCCGGCCGAGAGCGCGTAGCCGGCGATGACCGCGACGCCCATGCCGGAAAGGATCGTCGCCGCGGTTGCCGGCGTATAGCCGGCGACGTCGCGCAGGAACGGCCCGACCCACAGCGCCTGCATCGCCATCATCGCCGATTGCACGGCCATCGCGATCGGCGCGATCCGGATGAAGGGCGCCGAGACCATCACCCGCCCGGCGCCACGCATGAGATCGCCGAACGTCTCGGTCCGCGGCGATTGCGGAATGCCGCGCACGAAGAAGAGAAGCAGAACCCCGACCGACGCGGTCAGCGCCGCGAGCCCGATGAAGAAACCGCGCCAGCCGAAGGCCTCGATGGCAAGTTCGACCGGCAAGCCGCCGGCGAGCACGCCCAGCGAGCCCGCTGCCATGTGCAGGCCGTTGGTGAGCGGCAGCCGCTCCGGCGGCACCATCGCCGAGAACGCCTTGAAGGCCGCCATCAGGCCGGCCGACACGCCGATGCCCATCAGGGCCCGCCCGACGGTCAGCATCAGGACACTGTCGCTCAGGGCAAAAATCGTGGTGCCGACCGCCGCGATGAGGAGGAGCGTGCCTTCGACGCGGTTCGGCCCGTAGCGGTCGAGGAGCACGCCGAGCGGCAACTGGATCGAGGCATAGGCCAGGAAATAGAAGCTCGTGACGAAACCGAAGGTCGCGATATCGAGGCCGAGTTCCCCCGACACGGCCGGCCCCGCCACCGCGTTTACGACGCGGAAGAGCTGGGTCAGGAAATAGCCGAGGACGAAGGCGATGAAGATGCTGGCGGGGATCATTTCAAGTCCGGTGCGCCGGCAGAGTCGCGGGCGGTGGCAAGGTGATAGGGGGTAAGGTGCATCGGCTCAAGCACCACCGCTCTGTAGGGTGGGCAAAGGCCGAAGGCCGTGCACACGCGGGGCCGTTCGCTGACGCGACCGCGTGGGCACGCTGCTTCGCAGCTTTGCCCACCCTACGATTTCGGCGCCCGCGCGAAGGCCATCGCAGCCAGCACCGAGACGAGAGTCCCGACGCCGAGGATTGCCAGGATCCACGGGAATAGGCCGAAATTCTCCATGGGCAGGGTGGCGACTGTTACCGCGACAATGCCGCCCACCGTGAACTGCATCGAGCCGAGGAGCGACGAGGCCGAGCCGGCGATGCGCGGATCGACCCCGATCGCACCGGCGAGCGCGTTGGCAAAGATAAAGCCGGCGGAGAAAGCGTGCGCGCACATCGCCAGAGTGATGCCGACAACGGTCGGCGACTGCGCCACGAGGGCGAAGGCGATGGCCGCGAGAACCTGCAACACCGCGCCGACGAGGAGCACCTTGTCGATGCCGCGGCGCATCACCATCCGGCTCGCGACATATTGCGAGAGCGGGAACTGGACGGCGATCGTGCAGAGGATGAGGCTGAATTGCCAGGCGGCGAGGCCCATGTCGCCGATCAGCACGGCCGGCCCATTGGCGAGGAAGCCGAAATAGCCCGTGGTCCCGAGGGCGAAAGCAAAGACATAGGCGAGATAGCGGCGGTTGCCGAGGAGGCGGCGGTAGCGCGACAGGATGGTCGACCAGCTGGCGACGACGCCGCCCTCGGTCGGCCGGCTCTCCGGCAGCTTGGCATAGGATGTGGCGACGATGCCGACCGCGTAGACCGACAGAAAGAGAAAGATCATATGCCAGCCGAAGACGGCGTCGATGACCCCGCCGACGACCGGCGCCATGATCGGGGCGGAGGACTGGATCATCGAGACGAGGCCGAGGACGCGCGCCGCTTCGAGGCCGGAGAGCCGGTCCTGGATGACGGCGCGCGGCGTGATCAGCGAAACGCAGCCGCCGGCCGCCTGGAGCATGCGCGCCGCGATCATGATCTCGATGGTCGGCGCCACCGCCGCAAGCAGGGAGCCGATGGCAAAGATGCCCATGCCGACGAAAAGCACCGGTCGCCGGCCGAAGCGGTCGGACATCGGCCCGACGAAGAGCTGGACGAAGGCAAAGGTAAAGAGGAAGAGCGAAACAGTGAGCTGCGCCGCGCCGTAGCTCGTATCGAGATCGGAGGCGATGGCCGGGATCGACTGGACGTGAATCGACATGCTGAGCGGCGTGATCGCCGTTGTCAGTCCCAGCATGAGGATGAAACGCCCCCCGATGGCAACCCGGGCGGCGTGGGTGGGGTCAGTCATTTTATGCTGCCGCTATGCCGGATGGCATAGCGGCAAACCTTCTTTCCTCAGGCTGCGGCCCGCTCCTGGCGGCGCATGAAGTCGATGAAGGTCGCGGCGATCTCCGGCTCGAGTGGCGACCAGCCGGTCCACGGGACGAGATCCAGATCCTGATCGGTGATCGGCAACTCGTGCATCTCGCTGCCGTGGATCAACTCATGCGCGATGCGGCCGCTCTTCGAGGAGTGGGTGTTGTCGTTCCCCGGGATGACCAGCACCGGCACCTTGATCGAGCCGAGGTCCTCCTTGGTCATGCCCATGACCGGCAGCTTCGCGCCGGCCAGAAATTTCTCGAGAAGCCTCTTCTGGCCCGCGATGAATTTGTTCGGGTCCATGGCGAGGATCTGCTCCTTCACCTTGGGATTGGTCCCGATATATTCGCGGAAACGGTCCATCTCGGCCACGGCCGCCATGCCGCCCTTCTCCGCCGTCTCGATGAAGACGCGGTAGTAGTTCTGCGGCAGCTTGTTGGCGGCATATTCGCCGCCGGTGACGCGCATGATGAGGAGGCCGCGGAGCGCTTCCGGATGCCGCAGCGCGAAATTGAGAGCCGTGCGGGCCCCCGAAGACGAGCCGCTGACATAAGCCGGCAGCAGGTTGAGCTGCTTCAGAAGCGCATGCAGCTCGTCGGCCCAGACATTCTCCTCGGTCTCGTTCTCATCGATCAGCATGTCCGAGGCGCCGGTGTTGCGACGATCATGCAGGAGGACACGGAAGCCGCCCGCGGCAAGCTTCTCGGCAAGCGGTTTCATCTCGGCGGAACCGCGGCGGGCGCCGGGCATCAGCGCGATCACCGAACCGGAGGTGCCGACGATCTCGTAGAAAATATTCAGTTCGCCAACTTTCGCTGTGGGCATTTTCGTTCTCCCTTTGATTTTCCGGATCGACCGGCTTTGGGGCAATCTTCAAGGCCATGGAATACGGAGAATATCCGCTATCCCGGCCAACAATGGAACATGCTCGATCAGCATTTCGACATTGACCGTGACGGCGGCGACGCCAAGCGCCGAAACCCCGATGCCGATCATGGCCGGAAGCCCCAGAACCTCGTGGTCGCGGTTCAGCATCCAGCTGAAAACCACGCGGAAAACCAGGCCCGTCCGCTGGACTGCCGCCACGATGGAAACGGGCGCAAGCGCCAGGGCGATGTAAAGTAACATCTGCGAGATGAAGACGAGGACGCCCGTCGCGGTGAACCAGCCCGCCGAGGCCCGGTCCATCGCCCGCATATGCGCGATCTTGCCGGGCAAGGCGAGGATGCAAAGGATGACCACCGTCCCGGCCGCGTAGGAAACGAGCCCGCCGGCGACGCTTTCCGCGACGCTCTTTTCCTCGAGCCCGAACCGGATGAGCAGCGGGCTGATGCCGAAGCTGATCGCGCAGACGATCCCCCAGAAATAGCCGTCGACATAGTCGAGCGTCTGTCCGGCGCGGGTCTTCACCTTGCCCTTCCTGGCAACGTTGCCGAGCAGCACCAGCGGCCCGAGCAGGGTGAGGAGGATGCCGATGACGCTGAGCGTCGTCAGCGTCTCGCCGAGGAAGGTCATGGCGAGCGCCAGCGAGATGAGGAGGCTGATCTGCTGGATCGGCCCCGACTGCGCGGCGCCGAGGACCCGCGTCGCCCGATAATTGCCGTAGCGCCCGACGATGAAATGGACGATTCCGGCCGCCGCGAACCAGCCCAGTTGCTCCGCCGAAAGGCCGAAGAGCGCGTCGAAGCCGCCCAAGAAGAAACAAGCAATGGCGAAGAGCGGCACGCCGGCACAGACAGTGATCGCCAGGGCCTGCAGGACGGAGCCTTCGAGCACGCCACGCCGCAGCGTCGCGACATTCATCCCGAAGGTTGCGGCAGACAACAATGAGAGAAGCGCGCCAAGCACGTCGGAAGATTCTCAGGGTTGGGGTGGGATGCCGGTCAGTAGCCAGAACGGGACGAGGGAAAAAGCAAACGGCCTGACTATCTCCGCTCGTTCCCGCTGCAAGCGGGAATCCAGGACCCGCGGTACCGCTTCAGTTTGCCCGCCCCTGGGTCCCCGCTTTCGCGGGGATGAGCGGACTGGGTTAAAGCCGACGATCCAATACAATACATCGAACCCTAGCCGTCTATCACGGCGACGGGCGTGATCTCGACCATCATTTCCGGCTTGGCAAAGCCGCTGACCGTGATCAGCGTGCTCGCCGGGAAGCGGTCCGGAAAGAACTCCCGACGGATTTCGACGAAGCGGTCGCCGTGCCGGGCGTCGCCGATATAGACGGTCATGCTGACGATGTCGGAGAGCGTCGCGCCGGCTTCCTTGAGGGTCTTTGCGATATTCGCGAAAGCCTGCCGCGCCTGCGCATCGAAGTCGCCCTTGATCATCCTGTGGTTGTCGTCGAAGAGGCCGCCATGCCCGGCGACCCAGACGATCTTGCCAGCACGATCCGTGATCACAGCCGGCGAGAAGCTCCGCTCCTTCTGCCAGGTCCCCTCGAGATAGTCCCGCGCCATAGCTCCCTCCCCGGGCTTTGCTTTGCTGGCGTCCATTATGCCCGGCTACTCGCAATTTCCTACCCGCTGTGCCAAAAGGGCGCCGCCAACCAATCCCTGCGGCGCCGACCGGGCGCCACCATCCAAAAAAGAGGAAGCTGGACATGTCCGAACCCGTCGTTCCGCTGGATCCCTACGGCCCGTCAGCCGGCCGCAAGCACATGACCGGCAAGCCGCCGCGTCCGAAAACCGTGACCCTCGACCTGCACAGCCATCTGCGCATCGTCGAGGCCGACGAATTCGTCAAGCCGCATCTCCCGCCGGAAGGTTCCAATACCGCGCTCCGCTTCACCAACCCGAAGAGCCGCGAATACTACGCGCAGAACGCCAAGGCCCGCGCCGCCGCCTGGACCGACATCCCGACCCGTCTTGCCGACATGGACAAGATGGACCTCGACGTCATGGCGATCTCGAGCCTGCCGACGCAGTTCTATTACGTCACCGAAAAGAGCGTCGGCCAGGAAGTCGCCCACATCGTCAATGACGGCATCAAGGCCAAGATCAAGGATCATCCGAAGCGCTTCGTCGGAATCGGCACCCTGCCGATGCAGGACACCGACATGGCGATCAAGGAGCTCGACCGGGTCGTCAACGACCTCGGTTTCCGCGGCATCCAGATCGGCGCCCGCTGCGTCAATGACGAATTGTCGGCCGAGCGTTTCGAGCCCCTGTGGAAGCGTTGCGAAGAGCTGGGCGTGGTGATCTTCGTCCACCCCTCGTCCTTCGAATCCAACCGCTTCTCGCGCCACCACATCACCAACATCATCGGCAACCCGCTCGATACGACGACGGCCATGCATTACCTGATTTTCGACGGCGTCATGATGCGCTACCCGAAGATCAAGTTCTACATGTCGCATGGCGGCGCCTTTGCGTCGGCCTACTCGGCCCGCATGGATCACGCCTTCGGCTCGCGCCCCGACACGCGCGAGACCATCACCGAGATGCCCAGCACCTATCTCAAGCAGTTCTATCTCGACACGATCGTCTTCTCGACGCACCAGCTCAAATATCTGGTCGAGCAGTTCGGCGCCGATCACATCGCGCTCGGTACCGACTATCCGGCCGACATGGGCGAGTACACCCCGGTCGAGCACGTCTACCAGACCGACCTCACCGAGACCGAACGTGAGAAGATCTGCGGCCTGAACGCGCTGAAGATGCTCGGCCTCGACGAGGCCCAGTTCAAGCGCTGAGCTTGCTACCCTCTCCCACAGGGAGAGGGCCGCCGTCCTTGGTGAACGAAGTGAACTTAGGACGGCGGGGTGAGGGGTTAAGGAGCGAATTGCTGCACTCTGCGGACGACCGTTAGCGATATGGAGGGGCCACAACCCCTCACCCTTTGAGCCTAAATTCGCTTCGCTCAGTAAGGCTCAAAGCCCTCTCCCTATGGGAGAGGGTACGATGCCTCACCCGCCCTACTTCTTCCCCACCAGTCCCCGCACCGCTGCCAGAATCTTCCGGCGATCCGGAAAAACGTGGTCTTCCAGCACCGGCGTGTAGGGGATCGGCGCTTCAAGCGCGCAGACCCGGATCACCGGACCTTTCAGCGCCGCGAAGGTCTGTGCATCCTCCGTCACCAGCGCCGAAATTTCCGCCGCAGCGCTTGCCGTCGGCGTCGCCTCGTCGGCGACCACCAGCCGTCCGGTCTTGCGCACCGAGGCGCGGATCGTGTCCTTGTCCAGCGGCGCCAGCGTGCGCGGATCGACGACCTCGACCGAGATCCCTTCCTTCGCCAGCTCTTCGGCCGCGGCGAGCGCCTCATGGACCATCCAAGCGATGGCGACGACGGTGACATCCTTGCCCTGCCGCTTCACCTCGGCCTTGCCGAGGGGCACGATGTAATCCTCGTCCGGCACCTCGCCGACCTCGTCGAGGAGGCGCGAGGATTCGAAGGAGATGACCGGGTTGTTGTCGCGGATCGCGGCCTTGAGCAGCCCCTTCATGTCATAGGGCGTCGACGGCAGGATGATCTTGAGCCCGGCAAGGTTCATGAACATCGAGTACGGGCTCTGCGAATGCTGCGCCGCGCGATTGCGACCGCCGCCGACCCAGGCCCGGAACACCATCGGAAAGGCAACCTGCCCACCGAACATGTAGTGGATTTTCGAGGCCTGGTTGACGATCTGGTCCATCGCCACGAAGGCGAATGTCACCTGCGCCCAGTTGACGATCGGGCGATAGCCGGAGCCGGCGGCGCCGATCGCCATGCCGGTTAGCGTGGCTTCGGTGATCGGCGTCTCACGGACGCGCGCCGAGCCGAACTCCTTGAGGAGCCCCTGCGGCGCGTCGGTCGACAGATGGAAGGTCTTCGGATCGCGGCGCATCTCCTCGGCGACGGCTTCGGCGCCGGCCTGGGCGTAGCTGATTTTTTTCATTGTTCTCTCCCTGCCCTCAACACCCGATCATTCCCGCGAAAGCGGGAACCCAGGAGCCAGGCACAACTGCCTGAATTCTTGCCCTGGGTCCCGCTTTCGCGGGGATGAGCGGATTGGGGGTTGATCCCTGGTTCCAACTTTAATCGGCGAAAACGTCTTCCAGCGCCTTCTCAGGCGCCGGAAACGGGCTCGCCTTGGCGAAGACGACGGAGGCCTCGATTTCGGCGAGGATCTGGCCATCCATCTCGTCCCACTCGGCATCCGTCAGCTGGCCCTGCTGGCTCCGGATATGGTCGATGAAGCGCGGGATCGGATCCTTCTTCTTCCACGCCTCGACCTCTTCGACCGGGCGCCGGTCGAGCTGGCTCTTCAACTCCGTGTGTTTCCGCCAGCGGTAGGTCTTGGTCTCGATCAGCGTCGGCCCCTCACCGGCCCGAGCCCTTGCCACGGCCTCGACCGCCGCCTCATAGACCGCGATCACATCGTTACCGTCGACGATGATTCCGGGAATGCCATAGCCGGCTGCCCGCGCCGCGATATCAGGCAACGCGGTCGTCGTGCCAGCCGATGTCTGCGCCGCCCACTGGTTGTTCTCGCAGACATAGATCACCGGCAGCTTCCACGTCGCCGCGATATTGATCGACTCGTGGAAAGGACCGGCATTCGAGGCGCCGTCGCCGAAGAAGGCCACCGCCACCCTGCCCGTGCCGTCGAGCTGCGCCGCAAGCCCGGCGCCGGTGATGATCGGGATGCCGCCCGCCACGATGCCGTTGGCGCCGAGCATGCCGATGCTGAAATCGGCGATGTGCATCGAGCCACCCTTGCCCTTGCAGTAGCCGGTCTCGCGGCCGTAGAGCTCGGCCATCATGCGGTTGAGGTCGGCGCCCTTGGCGATACAATGGCCGTGGCCGCGATGCGTCGAGATGATCTGGTCGTCGCGGTTCAGCGCCGCGCAGACGCCGACACCGGACGCTTCCTCGCCGATATAGCAGTGGACGGTGCCGTAGATCCCGCCGGCGTGAAAATCGTCCGACGCCCGCTCCTCGAAACGGCGGATCATCTGCATCTGGCGCAGCATTTCCCTCTGCTTTTCCGGCGACGGCTGCATGTTGGCTCCCTCTGATTTTTTTGGTTCAGTAGGGCGGGTTAGCCGAAGGCGTAACCCGCCGCTTTCGGCGGATTACGCTCCGCTAATCCGCTCTACATGGCGAGGATAGCCTGACTTCTTCCCATACGACAATGCTTACGATTGCGACCCCATCCGCGAGTATTCGCCGGCATCGAGGATCGTCTCGATCGTGAAGGGCCGGTTGGCGGCAAGCCCTTGCTGCACGGCGACGCGAAAGCCCTCGATCGTGTCGGCGCGCACCGCCTCGACGCCCAGGCTCTTCGCCACCGCGCAATAGTCGATCTTCTGGAAACTCGTCGCCTCCGTGCCGAAACCCGCCTTGAGCTGGCGCGACTTCACCTGCGTCATGGCGTTGTCGACCATGACGATCTGGACCATCGGCAGGCCGAGGCGCGCCCAGGTCGCCATGTCGCCGGCATACATCAGGAAACCGCCATCGCCGACGACGGTCAGCACCGTCCGATCGGGCTCGGCGAGCTTGGCGCCCATCGCTGCGCCGAGCGCGAAGCCCATCGGCGACAGCCCGTTCGAGACGATGTAGCTGCGCGGCCCATAGACCTCCCAGGCCTGCGCCGCGAGCGCTTTGTGGGCCCCGGCATCGGCGGTCAGGATCGTGTCGCGCGGCACCAGCTTGCGAAGTTCGCGATAGACCGCCTGCGGCGCGATGCCGTTTCCCGGCTTGTGCCCGGACGTGATGCCCGTCTCGACGTCGCAAATGCGCGCATAACAGGCCCGGGCCTCTTTCGTGCCCCAGTCGCGCTCACCACGTCCTTCCCTGGCAAGCGCCGTCAGCATTCCGCCGAGATCGCCGGTCAGACCGACCGTCACCGGTTGGAAGGTGCGGTCGTTGGCATCGGTGCTGTCGAGACTGACGATCGGCACAGTCGCGCGATACGGCCGCACGACGTCCCAGCCGTCGAGCCCGATGGTGAGGATGAGGTCGGCCTGATCGAACATCGTGTCGACCGACGATCCGTACCAGCCATGCATGCCGATATAGAGCGGATGGTCGTTGGGCACCTGGCCGACCGCCTGCAGCGTCACGCAGGCCGGGATGTCGAGCGCCTCCAGTGCGGCGACCGTCTCGGCCGACGTCCCGGTGCCGACCACGCCGACGCCGACCACCGCCACCGGCCGCCTCGCCTGCCGCACCAGTTCGGCTGCCCTCGAAATATCCGGCACGCCGCCGCGATCGGCGACGATCGCCGTGGCAATGATTTTCCCGGCCTCGGCATCGCCGGCGCCGAGATCGGTCTTCGCCTCGCGCGGCGAGATCGGAATATAGACCGCGCCCGGCCGCGGCGAGATCGCCGTCCGATAGGCGCGCGGCAGGAGTTCGGCCGCGTTCGCATGCGTCATCTCTTCGGAGAGCTTGGCGATCAGCGCGCCGAAGGCGATGAGCGGCACTTCCTGATGGGGATTCTTCTCGAGGATGTTAGGGCTGATGATCGCCGAGATGACGATCACCGGCCGCCGATCGAGATTCGCCGAGGAGATGCCCGAGGCGAGATTGGTGATCCCCGGCCCCTTCGTCACCACCACGACGCCGGGCACGCCGGAGAGCTCGCCATAGGCCGCCGCCATGTAGGCGGCCGTGTTCTCATGATGCGTCAGGACATAGTCGACGCCTTCATTCGCCAGCGCATGGATGAGATCGATCGTATCCGAGCCCGGCGTACCGAAGACGCGGGCGACGCCCCGTGCCGCCAGGAATTTCGCGATGAACTGGCTGGTCAGCATGAGGCTCCCTCCCCGGCGCGTTCCGCAAGGCGCGGCGCACTCTTGAGCCGCTCACGCTACACGAGGACCGAACCACGGCAAGGGGCTTACTTCGCCCGCCTGATCCGCGGCTTGGTCTCCATCGGAAAATATTGAAAATAGGGTTCGGCCTCATCGAGCACGCGCCGGAAGGACGGCCGCTCCGTCAGCCGGTCGAGATAGGCGGCCAGGTTTTTCTGCGCGCCCTCGAACGGAACCACGATGCTCGCATAAAACAGCGCCGGCGCGGCCGAGCAATCGGCCAGGGTGAATTTATCACTGGCCGCCCATTCCTTCCCTTGCATCGCTCCTTCCAGGAAGCCGTAAATCTCCCGAAGCTGCGTCTTCGCCGCCTCGACGCCGAAGGGGTCGCCATTTCCTTCCGGCCTGATGCGGTCGAGAACGATCTTCTGCATCGGCTCGTGGACATAGGCGTCGTAGACGCGGTCCCGGAGCCGCACCGTCCGCGCCGCGTCCTGATCGATCGGCAAAAGATCGACGCTGCCCGGATAATGCTGCGCCAGATAATCGATCACGATGCTCGATTCGCCGACCGTCTCGCCGCGGGCATCGTCCCGCAAGACCGGCATGTTGCCGATCGGCCAGAGCGCATAGAAGGCGTCGCGCGAGGCCGGATCGCCAAGATCGACGATCACGGGCTTGAAGGGCGTCTCGTTCTCGTAGAGCGCGATGAGCGCCTTCCAGCAGAAGGAGGCGAGCGGATGATAGTGAAGCGTAAGCGACATGAACGCCCCTACCCCTTGAGCGACTTTTCCAGCGCGTCGAACAATCCGCGCGTGCCGTGCTCGCGATCCTCCGGCCGGTCGAGGCCGTCGAGATAGGCGCCCTGCTCGGTATAGGTGAGCCGCGTCCCCTTCCCCTGCGGCGCGATGTCGATCGTACCCAGCGACACCGAGATGCGCTGGTCGTCGAGATGCATATCGTAGGCGTAGACGATGCGCCGGTCTTGAACGATGTCGAGATAATGCGCCTCGAAGGCGTAGCGCTTGCCGTTCGGGCCGATGCCGCGGCTCTCTTCCTTGCCGCCCAGCCTGAAGTCGAGGGTGTGGAAGTCGGTACCCTCGTCCGGCGCGCTGAACCATTTGGCTTTCGCCCTGGGGTCCGCCCAGGCGGCAAACACACGCGCCGGCGGCGCATCGAAATCGCGCTTGATGACGAAGGTCGCATGGACCACGGATCGTTCGGTCATCGTCTTCTCCTTCAGCTCTTGTCTTCGTTCTCTTCGGCAAGAAAATCACCCAGCCGGTCGAGCCGGCGCTCCCAGAGCTTGCGGCGGTCGTTCACCCAACGCTCGACGGTCTGCAGCGCCGCATCGTCGATGCGGCAGGTGCGCACGCGTCCGACCTTCTCCGTCCGCACCAGCCCGCTCGCCTCCAGTACCTGGAGATGCTGGACGACCGCCGGCAGCGACATGGCGAAAGGCTTGGCAAGCTCGCTGACCGAGGCAGGGCCGAGGCACAGCCGCTCGACCATGCCGCGCCGGCTCGGATCGGCCAGCGCCTGAAATATCTCGTCGAGCCTCTGCAGTTGCTTAAGCATTCACTTAAGTATCAAGCCGCGGCAAGGCCGGCAAGGGCCGTTTCCCTCAGACGATCGGGAACTTTAGGAGCCCTAACACGTCCAAATAGTATGAAAAAAGATGAACAACTTTTGGCGCTGGACCGCGACCTGAGGCGGTTCAATCAGCTCATCTCGATGACCACCGACGAGACCGAACGCGCCCGGCTCCGCCAGCGGCTGCGCGAGCGCGAGGGTTGGCGGGAAATCATCGAGGCCGGACAACCGATTCCCGCGTCCAGGCGATAACGGCGTCGACCTTCATCACACCGCGGGCCGCAGATAGCGGGCGCTCAAAAACGCAGTCGCTATCGCAATCACCGCGCAGACAAGCACGATGATCTCGAACCCATGCACGAACGCGCCGCGCGCCGTATCGAGGAGCAGCGTGCCGAGCGCCGGCGACAACTCGGCCGAGGCGGCAACCGCCCCGCCCAGCGTATCGCGTGCTGTCGCGAGCGCCTGTGCCGGCACGCCATCGAGCGTTGGCGAGGCCATCATCGAGCGGTAGATCGCAATGCCGATGCTGCCAAGGACCGCAATGCCGAGCACGCCGCCGAACTCCGCGCCGGTCTCGGAGATCGCCGCGGCGGCGCCCGCCCGCTCCGGCGGCGCTGAGCTGACGATCAGGTCTGTCGTCAGGATGAAGACCGGCGACAGGCCGAAGGACATCGCGACCATTGCGCCGACAATGGCCGGCAGGCCGTAGACATCGACCTGTGTCAGCAGGGCGAAAGACAGGGCGACGATGATCAGGCCGATGGCGATCGTGCGCCGCGGGCCAAGCTTTTGGGCGATAGACGGCGCAATGAAGGAGCAGGCGACGAAAGCCAGAGCGCCCGGCAGCGACCAGAGCCCCGCCGCGAGCGGCGACAACCCCAGCACAAGCTGCAGATACTGCGCCGTGAACATGAAGGACGCGAAGGCAACGAAGACACCGAGGATGTTGACGGCCACCGCCGCGGTGAAGCTCGGCTTGGCGAAGAGCCTGAGATCGAGGAGCGGGTCGGCCAATGTCTTCTGCCGGCGTACGAAGATCGTCCCGACGATGACGCCTGCGACGATGGATACGCCGGCCAACGCCGAAAGCCCGCCCTCGGCGATCGACTTGAGGCCCCAGATGACCGAGAGCACCGCAATCAGCGACAGTGCTGCGCTGAGGACGTCGAGCCGCCCGGCCTGCGGATCGCGATATTCAGGCAGAAGGATCGGCGCGACGATCAGGAGCAGCACCATGACCGGCACGGCGAGCAGGAAGACCGAGCCCCACCAGAAATATTCGAGGAGCACGCCGCCCAGCACCGGACCGAGCGCGCCGCCGGCCGAATAGCTCATGACCCACATGCCGATCGCGAAAGTGCGCTCGTCGGGATCGTGGAACATGTTGCGGATGAGCGAGAGGGTCGATGGCGCCAAGGTCGCACCGGCGACGCCGAGCAGCGCGCGGGCGGCGATCAGCGTCTCGACGCTGTTGGCGAAGGCCGCGACGATCGAAGCGGCTCCGAAGGCCACCGCACCGATCATGAGAAGCCGCCGCCGGCCGATCCGGTCGCCGAGCGTCCCCATGGTGATCAGCGAGCCGGCGATCATGAAGCCGTAGATGTCGACGATCCACAGAAGCTCGGCGCTGGACGGTTTCAGGTCGGCCGTCAGATGCGGAACGGCGAGATTGAGGACCGTCAGGTCCATCGAATAAAGGATGCAGGGCAGAGCGATGACGCCCAGCCCGATCCACTCCCGGCTGGTGGCTTTCGGCCCCGCCACCTCTTCCGTCACGCGCTGTTCCATGTCGCTTCATCCCTTGGCGTAGGGCGGAATAGCGGAGCGTATTCCGCCGGCTGCATTCATTGTCTCGCGCCAACCGCGCGCTCGGTCTGGGTCCTCCCCCGTTCACGGGGGAGGGGGACCACGCGAAGCGTGGTGGTAGGGGCGAGAGCTTGCTCAGCGTGCGCCGCCGCCCCCTCCACCGCCTATCGGCGGTCCCCCTCCCCCCGCTTCGCGGTGGAGGATCCGAAACCACTGCCGTCGTCTCTTACAGATACGCCGTCACCTTCGGCGCGTGATCGAAGTCATCGTGCCGGCCGTCCTCATAGATGACCGGCGCCGCCGCCAGTTCTTCGTCGGTCGCATCGTCGAGGCAGCCGGCGTTGACCGCGTAGAACCAGCCGTTGAAGGGAGCGATATCGAGATATCCCTTCGAGAAGCCGCGTATCCCGCAGGCCTTGCAGAAATAGTGATGGACATTGCCCTCCGGCCAGTTCGAGCTCTCGGCGCGATAGTCTGAGAGCATCTCCCCGCCTTGCAGCAACCGGAACCCATCGCCGAGCGCAAAGATCTTGCCCATCCGCGTCTTGCGGCAGAAGGAGCAATTGCAGCGGCGTATCCCTTCGCCGAGATCGATGTCGCAGGCGAAGCGGACCGCCCCGCAATGGCAACTGCCGTGATAGGTCTTCATCATCGCGCGAGGTGCTCCACGAGACGGTCGAATGAGCTGTCCCAGCCCTCGATATGTCCGTCGCGATTGGCGAGCGTATCGAAGGGCGCCTGATGGAAAGTCATCAGCGTCTTGCCGTCATGGTCGGCGAAGATGACGGTGACCAGCGTCTCCTCCTCGCCGTCCCAGGCGAAGGTGAAGACCAGGCGTTCAGGCGGAACGATCTCACGGAACTCGCCTTCGTGATGGAGCTCGCGTCCGTCCTCCGCCGACCGGAGCGAATGCCGCCAGCGGCCACCGGGACGGACGTCCGCCTTGATAGAGTTTGCCGGAAACTCTGCCGGCCCCCACCACGCCATGAGATGATCGGGATCGGTCCACGCCGCGAAGACAAGGTCGCGCGGCGCGTCGAACAGGCGGGTGATGAGAAGCTCGCGGTCGGCAACGGGCTTGCCGTCCTGTCCTGTCATGGCCGCCTCGCTCGCACCGCTTCGGAAAGCGGATTCTAGGGTGGCCGAACGGGACGGATAAGGGATCGTTTCCATGATTTCTCCTGATGGTTGATATCAGCGGCCGTTACCGGTCGGCCTTTTTCCCCACGCCCCTCTTCTTCGCCTTCGGTTGCGCCCGCAGGTCGCCCAGATAGCGTTCGAGCCGGTCGAAGCGCGCCTCCCACAGCCGCCGGTATTTCTCGAGCCAGGCATCGACTTCCTTCAGCGCATTCGGCTCGATCCGGCAGGGCCGCCACTGCGCCTCACGCCCGCGCGTGATCAGCCCGGCCCGTTCCAGCACTTTGAGATGCTTCGAAATTCCCGGTCCTGAAATATCGAAGGGCTTCGAGAGTTCGGTGACCGTCGCCTCGCCCAGCGACAGCCGCGCCAGGATCGCCCGCCGCGTCGGGTCGGCAAGCGCACCGAATGTCTCGCTGAGAGGATCGACAGCCATATTTCACCAATCAGTTATTTAACTGAACAGTTAAATAGACCGCCTGTATGAAGGCGTCAAGCCTGGCCCCGTCCCCTGGATTCCCGCTTTCGCGGGAATGAGCGGAGTTTGGGGCTAGTGCGGTGCATCACTCACCGCGGCTTTGTAGGGAGGGCAAAGGCCGAAGGCCGTGCCCACGCGCGTCGCGTGATGCCCGCGTGGGCACGACGCTGAAACGCGCCTTTGCCCACCCTTGTAATAGCGGGATCGCTTATCGTGGGGACATTCCGAGAGGAATGCCTGCCGCAGATTGCCGTCTGCGGCAGGCTGCTGGCGATCGGATCGAGCCCACCCTGAGCGGC
>CAMCWB010000013.1 GCA_945882315.1 Bauldia litoralis
CAAGAATGCCCTTTTGTTTGTCATTCAGTCCGATGATGCCCTGGCGCTCGCCGTCGTGGCGGAGATTGATGGCGAAACGGCGATGCTCGTCATTACCGTCGCCCCCGAGATGAATTGATCAAAGACCGACTTCATCACCGGGCTGCTAAGGCCGGCGAGCAGCAGGAAGAGACCGCGCCAACCGAGCGACTGCATGGCGAGCTCGACGGGCAGACCGCCGGCGAGCACTCCGAGCGAGCCGGCGGCCATGTGCAGGCTGTTGACGAGCGGCACCTTCTTCGGCGGCAGGCACGCCGAGTAAGCCTTGAAAGCCGACATCAGCCCCGCCGAAACGCGGAGGCCGATCAGGGCGCGGGCAAGGGTCAGCGTCAGGAAGCTGTCGCCGACGGCGAACAGAACCGCGCCAACGGCCGCCAGAAGCAGGAGTGCCGCCTGAACGCGGTGCGCCCCGAAGCGATCAAGCAGCAGGCCGAGCGGCAACTGGAACGCAGCGAAAGCAAGGAAATAGACCGAGGTCAGGAAGCCCAGGCCAGCGGCGTCGATGCCGATCTCGGCCGAAATGGCAGGGCCGGCGACAGCGTTCACCACCAGGAAGAGATGGGTGAGGAAATATCCGAAGGCGAAGGCGAAGAAGAGGTTGGCGGGAATCATTCTCGTCTCTTGCCGGCCGGACGTCGCAGCCAGTCAGGTCATAGGGCGGACGTCCACGCGGCTCAAGGCAAACCGGGAGTTCCTCGAGTTTTGGGCCGGACCGGAACCGAATATATAATCAGGCGGCTAAATCCTCGGGGGGATTCGATGCGCCTTCTTACCGGGCTTGCCCTTATCGGGCTTATTACGGCGCCGCTGCCCGCAAGCGCGGCCCAGAAGGACTATAATGGCCGCTGGCGGATCACCGCCACGACCGAAAAGGGGCAATGCATGAAAGGCTTCCGTCTTTCGATCCGCATCGCTCAGGGCAAGGCATTCATGATCGGGCATTCGCTGAGCGGGACCAAGACGGCGATCAGTTCGCGCGGCCAGGTCAGCATCCACTATGTCAGCGGCAAGGACGTGATCACGGCGACCGGCAAACTCAAGGGCGAAGCCGGGGCCGGAAGCTGGGCCTATCCGGGCTTCCGCTGCACCGGCCGCTGGCGGGCCCAGCGGCTATGAGCGATGGCGCGCGGCGGGGCGGCCCGACGGGACCAATGACGCGCGCGACTGACGCGAAGGCGAGCTTTCCGGATTTCTCAACGGTCGCGTGGCAGATGCCCGCCGGCGCCGCGACGGGCCATGCCGGCGGCGATCTTCCGACACCGGAGGGCATTGCGCTGAAATCGCATTACGGCGCCGCCGATCGCGACGGCATCGATTTCGTCGACGGCTGGCCGGGCCTGCCGCCTTTCGTGCGCGGCCCCTACCCGACCATGTATGCCGGACGGCCGTGGACGATCCGCCAATATGCCGGCTTCTCGACGGCCGAGGATTCGAACGCCTTCTACCGGCGCAACCTCGCCGCCGGGCAGAAGGGCCTCTCGGTCGCCTTCGACCTGCCGACGCATCGCGGCTACGATTCCGACCATCCGCGCGTCGCCGGCGATGTCGGCATGGCGGGCGTGGCGATCGATTCCATCTACGACATGCGGACGCTCTTCGACGGCATCCCGCTCGACCGGACGAGTGTGTCGATGACGATGAACGGCGCCGTGCTGCCGGTGCTGGCGCTCTATATCGTGGCGGCGGAAGAACAGGGCGTGCCGCAGGCCAAGCTCGAAGGGACCATCCAGAACGACATCCTCAAGGAGTTCATGGTCCGCAACACCTACATCTACCCGCCCGGGCCATCGCTGCGCATCGTCGCCGACATTCTCGCCTACACGGCGGGGCACATGCCGAAGTTCAACTCGATCTCGATTTCCGGCTATCACATGCAGGAGGCCGGGGCGACGGCCGACCTCGAGCTCGCCTATACGCTCGCCGACGGGCTCGAATATGCGCTGGCCGGCCAGGCGGCGGGGCTCGACATCGACCATTTCGCGCCGCGCCTCTCCTTCTTCTTCGGCATCGGCATGAATTTCTTCATGGAGGTGGCGAAGCTGCGCGCCGCCCGCCTCCTTTGGGCAAAGCTGGTCAAGGAACGCTTCGCGCCGAAGGACGACCGCTCGCTGGCGCTTCGCGTCCATTGCCAAACCTCGGGCTGGTCGCTGACAGCGCAGGACGTCTTCAACAACGTCACCAGGACGGCGATCGAGGCGATGGCGGCGGTCTCCGGCGGGACGCAGTCGCTGCACACCAATTCGCTCGACGAGGCGCTTGCCCTGCCAACCGACTTCTCGGCGCGGATCGCGCGCAACACGCAGCTCTTCCTGCAGCTCGAAGCCGGCATGACCGACACGATCGACCCGTGGGGCGGCTCCTATTTCGTCGAGCGGCTGACGCATGACCTCGCCGCCAAGGCGCTGGCGCATATCGAGGAGATCGACGGACTCGGCGGCATGGCGCGGGCGATCGAAGCCGGCATTCCGAAGCTCCGCATCGAGGAGGCCGCGACGCGGACGCAGGCGCGGATCGATGCCGGCCGCCAGACGGTTGTCGGGGTCAACAAATACCGGCTCGGCGAGGAGCCGGAGATCGACGTGCTCAAGGTCGACAATTCGGCGGTGCGGACGGCGCAGGTCGAGAAGCTGAAGCGGCTCCGTGCCGAGCGCGACGGGGCGGCGGTCGAGGCGGCGCTGGCGGCGCTGACCGGGGCGGCAAAGAGCGGGAGCGGCAATCTACTGGCGCTCGCGATCGCGGCGGCGCGGGCCAAGGCGACGGTCGGCGAGATCAGCCTGGCGCTGGAGAAGGCCTTCGGGCGCTTCGAGGCGACGGCGCAGAGCGTCACCGGCATCTACAGCCAAGAAACAGGCGGCGACGGACTCGACGCGGCCCGCGCGCTGGTCGCGGCCTTTGCCCGGAATGACGGGCGGCCGCCGCGCATCCTCGTCGCCAAGATCGGGCAGGACGGCCACGACCGCGGCCAGAAGGTGATCGCCAGCGCCTTCGCCGATCTCGGTTTCGACGTCACCGTCGGCGCCCTCTTCCAGACGCCCGAGGAAGCGGCGCGGCAGGCGATTACGGCCGATGTGCATCTCGTCGGCGTCTCGTCGCTGGCGGCCGGGCATCTGACGATGGTGCCGGCGCTGAAAAAGGCGCTGGAGGATCGCGGGCGGCCGGACATCATGGTCGTCGTCGGCGGCGTGATCCCGCCGCAGGATTACGAGGCGCTGAAGGAGGCCGGCGCGGCGGCGATCTTCCCGCCCGGCACGGCAATCGACCGCGCCGCGATCATGCTCATCGACGAGCTCAACCGCCGGCTCGGCTATGCGCCGGCGGAAGGGGCGAATTTCCCGCCGGTCGGGTGAGGCGCTGGCAGAAGAACTGGTTGTCACCCTCGCAAAGGCGAGGGTCCAGTAAACGCAAGCTTCGCCCTAAAATTACGGACGGCGGTTACTGGATGCCCGCCTTCGCGGGCATGACAGCAGTTGGCAAAGCTGCGAAGCAGCGTGCCCACGTGGTTGGGATCTTGCCGGAATATGCCAGACTCGTGGGCACGGCCTGCGGCCTTTGCCCACCCTACCGATCACACCGTAGGTATAGCTTGCATAGGGTACCCCCCTATATTATAAGACAGTCATGTCGCATACGATCCATCAGAAATCCAAGCTTCTCGCCCGGGTCCGGCGGATCAAGGGTCAGCTCGAGGCGGCCGAGCGGGCGCTGGAGGCCGAGGCCGGCTGCGGCCAGGTCCTGCAGCTTCTCGCCTCGATCCGCGGCGCGATGAACGGGCTGACGGCCGAGCTCATGGAAGATCATCTCCGCGAGCATGTGATGGCGGCGGAGAGCGACAAGGCACGGGCCGATAGCGGCGAGGAACTGATCGAGGTGATCAGGACCTACATGCGATGACGACGAGACTTTGAAAGGTACGGCAATGGCTGCTGCAATCGCCTCTGGCGCCCATGAGCATATATTCCTCGGCGCGGATCACGAGCGCAACGAGAAGCGCGTCTGGCTGGTGATCGGCCTGACCGCGGCGATGATGGTCGCCGAGATCACGGCCGGGTCGATCTACGGCTCGATGGCGCTGATCGCCGATGGCTGGCACATGTCGACCCATGCCGGGGCGATGCTGATTTCGGCGCTGGCCTATGGCTATGCCCGCCGGCAGGCGCGCAACCCGCAATTCACGTTTGGCACCGGCAAGCTCGGCGATCTCGCCGCGTTCGCCAGCGCCATCGTGCTCGCCCTGATCGCGACCCTGATCGCCTGGGAAAGCTCGCTGCGGCTCGCCAACCCCGTCCAGATCAGCTTCGAGCAGGCGATTGCCGTCGCCGTGATCGGCCTCGTCGTCAACCTCGTCTGCGCCTGGCTCCTCAAGGACGACCATTCGCATCACGGCCATGCGCATGGCGGCCACGGACACGCTCACGGCCCGAAGTCCCAGGCGGCCCATGACCATCCGCATCCGCACGCCCATGACGATCACGGGCATGATCATCCCCATGCCGACAATCACGACGACGGCCATTCGCATGACCACCCTCACCCGCATGATGACGGGCACGATCACCCGCATGGTCACGGCCATGAGCACCCCCGTGCCGCCCCGCAGCAGGGCGGCGAAAGGGACAACAATCTGAAGGCCGCCTACCTGCATGTGCTGGCCGACGCCCTCACCTCGGTGCTGGCGATCGTGGCGCTGACCCTCGGCAGCCTGAATGGCTGGCTGTGGGCCGATCCGCTGATGGGCATCGTCGGCGCGCTGGTCATCGCGCGCTGGTCCTGGGGGCTGATCCGGGTTTCCGGCGACGTCCTCCTCGACCGGATTCCGGCCGACGAGGAGTTGCCGGACGAGATCCGCAAGGCGATCGAGACCGGCGGCGACCGGATCACCGATTTGCATGTCTGGCAGGTCGGTCCCGGCCTTCACTCGGCAATCGTGGCGCTCACCTCGCCGCAGCCGCAGGCACCGTCCCATTACAAGGCGCGGCTCGCCCATCTCGGCAAACTCTCGCATCTGACGGTCGAGGTCTCGCCGGCGGGGGCGCGCTAGATCGAGACTGTCCCATTCCGGCACCGAAAAGCCGGCATGATACTTGACCTGTCTGTCCCGAAACGTGGTTTCGGGATCGAAAATGGACCGTCGGGCCTTCCTTCTCTCCAGTGCATTCGGCGTGGCGGCTGTCCGCCCGGGCGCAGCCGCGGTCGATGCCACGGCGATGGACCTGCGCGGCACGCTCGATCCGGCACCGCTCCAGCTTCGGCCTGGCCTGTCGATCGACCAGGGCGCGATCCTCCAGGCCATGCTCGACCAGGCCTATCTGGAGGACCGCCCTCTCCTCCTGCCGGCCGGCCGCTTCGTTGTCTCGGGCATAAGGCTGCCGCCGCGAACCAGGCTGCTGGGTGTCGCCGGCGCGACGCGGCTGGTGCTCGGCGAGGCTGGATCGATGATCTCGGCCGACAATGGCGAGACGATCGTGCTCCGCGACCTCGTCATCGAGGCGAACGGTGCGTCCTTCGAGGCCTATGTTCCGGGGCTCGTCCATCTAGCCGGCTGCGCCAATGTGGCGATCGAGACCTGCGAGCTGATCGGCAGCCCGGCCTCCGGCATCGTGCTCGAACGCTCCTCCGGCCGCATCCGCGACACGCGGGTTCTCAAGGCCGCCTCGGCCGGCATCCGCGCGGTGGAAGCGACCGGCCTGTCGATCCTCGACAACACGATCGAGGATTGCGGCAGCGGCGGCATCCAGGTCTGGCGCTGGCGGGACGGCGAGGACGGCACAATCGTCAGCGGCAACCGCATCTCGCGCATCTCGGCCTCCGACACCGGCGCCGGCGAGGCCGGGCACGGCATCAGCGTCTTCCGGGCGCATAGCGTGCTCGTCGCCAACAACAGCGTCACGGATTGCGTCCACTCGGCGGTGCGCGCCAACGCCTCGGACGACATCCGCATCCTCGGCAATTCCTGCCGGCGGACCGGCGCCGAGGCGATCTCGACGGCCTATGGCTGCGCCGGCGCGGTGGTCGCCAACAATGTCGGCGCCGCTGGCGGGCTGGAGATACGCGGGGCTCTGTGAAGCCCGGTGAATCGAGCCGGCGCCATCCCGCCCACTCCGCTCATTCCCGCGAAGGCGAGAACCCAGGGTTGATGGTACGGCCTGAGTTTGTCGCCCCTGGGTCCCCGCTCGCAGCGGGGACGAGCGGACTTGGGACAAGTCCGTTTTCATAAACCTTGGATTAGTTGATCAGCCGACCGGACGGCCTTCACGGATCGATTCAACAAGTCCCGCCACCGGCCTGATTTCGCCGGCCTTTACGCCACGGCGTGTCGCGACCGGCGAATAGAGCCGGCTCATTATCGCATCGCGTGCGGCGTCTTCAGGCGACATCAGTGCCACGATCACGGATGCCACCATGGCGTCGGTGCCGCGTCCCGAGCCGTCGTCGCATTTCAGCGCGATTCCTAGGCCGAGCGCCGGGATCGCAGCGATGCAGACGCCCTCGGCGCCGCCCTTAACGAAGAGCGCGCCGGCAAAGGCGGTCATGATGTCGGTGCAGAAGCGGCCGGTGCCGGCGACGTAGAAAGGCTCGGCCATGCAGGCGGCCATCAGCCGCTTCGCGGCTTTGCCGCGTTCGGGCGAGACGCCCTCGCCGGTCGCCAACCGGGCGAAGGCCAAAGCCATCCGGTCGAGCGGGATGCCGTAGGTCGGGATCGAGCAGCCGTCGATGGCGCAAACATCGGGGCCGAGCGCCGCGCCTGTCGTGTCGCGGAGCGCCGCGGTGACGGCGCGCATCACCGGATGGGTTTCCGTGACGTAATCCCTGACTTCGACACCCATATGGCAGGCAAGGCAGACGAAGCCGGAATGCTTGCCCGAGCAATTGTTGTGGAGGGCGTTGGGACTCTCGCCGGCGCGGATGAGATCGGCGGCGGCCGGCTCGTAGGACGGTATATGCGTGCCGCATTCGAGATCGGCGACGCTGCGGCCTGCACGGGCGAGCATGGACGCGGCGAGCGTGGTGTGGCGTGCCTCGCCATTATGCGAGGCGCAGGCCAGCGCCAGCTCGGCCGGACCAAAACCATAGGCATCGGCGGCGCCGCTTTCGACCAGCGGCAGGGCCTGGATGAGCTTTACGGCAGAGCGCGGGTAGACCGGCCGGTCGACGTTTCCGATCGCGACGACGCGCTTGCCCTTGGAATCGACGACGGCGATGGCACCACGATGGACGCTCTCGACCAGCGCGCCGCGGGTCACTTCAACAAGGATGGGATTGGTCATTCGCTCAGGACTGATTGGGCTGCTTGGCTGAAAGCCACTTCTCCAACCGATTCAGCGCCTCGTCCAGCACTTCGTCGCGTTTGCAGAAGCAGAAGCGGAGGAAATGGTCGGGGGCATCCGAGCCGTAGAAGGCCGAGACCGGGACCGCGGCGACGCCGGCTTCGATCGTCATGCGCTTGCAGATCTCGAAATCGCCGCCCTTAAGCCCGAGCGGCGTGAAATCGGCGGTGATGAAATAGGTGCCGGCCGAGGGCGCCACCTTGAAGCCGAGGCGTTCGAGGCCGGCCGACAGGCGGTCGCGCTTGCGGGCCTGCTCGCTGGCGAGACCGGCATAGTAGGAATCCTCCTTGGCGAGGCCATAGGCGACGGCGCGCTGGAGGTTGGGCGGCGTCGTAAAGGTGGCGAACTGGTGCGCCTTGGCGACAGGCTCGAGAAGCTTCGCGGCCGCGGTGACGTAGCCGACCTTCCAGCCGGTGAGCGAGAAGGTCTTGCCGGCCGAGCCGATGCGGAGCGTCCGGTCGCGCATGCCGGGCATCGTCATCAGCGGGATGTGCTTCCTTCCGTCGAACAGGATGTGCTCATAGACCTCGTCGCAGATCGCGAAGGCGTCATGCGCAACGGTCAGCTCGGCGATCAGCTTCAGATCGTCCTCGTCGAAGACGCGCCCGGCCGGGTTCATCGGATTGTTGATCAGGATCGCCTTGGTCTTCGGCGTGAAGGCGGCGGCGAGTGCCTGGGCATCGAGGCGCCAGTCGGGCGGCGTGACGCGGACGAGCTTGGCGACGCCGCCGGCCTGCTTCACGACCGGCAGGTAGCAATCGTAAAGCGGCTCGATGAGGACAATCTCGTCGCCGGGCTCGATCAGACCGGTGATGCAATCGGCGATCGCCTCGGTGGCGCCGGAGGTCACCATGACCTCGGTCTTCCAGTCGATGTCGAGCCCGTAGAAGCGCTGGTTGGCGGCGGCGACCGCCTGGCGAAGCTCCGGGATGCCCATCATCGAGGGATACTGATTCGACGCATTCATCAGCGCGTCGGCGGCGACGCGGCGGACGTCCTCCGGCCCGTCGACATCGGGAAAGCCCTGACCGAGATTGATCGCCTTATGCTCCTCGGCAAGCCGCGACATGACCTCGAAGATCGTCGTCGGCATGCCGGTGAAGAGCGGATTGGTGGATTTCATGGATGTGCCCCGGATGGTCGCGGGACATTAGGGGAAGCGATGGCGGGCGGGCAACTGGGCTTGCGTTGTGGGTCCTCCCCCGTTTTACGGGGGAGGTGGCAGTGCGAAGCACTGACGGAGGGGGCGGCGACACGGTAATGCCATCCACAAATCGCTCAGAGAATGAGGCCGCCCCCTCCACCACGCAGCGCGTGGTCCCCCTCCCCCGCTTCGCAGGGGAGGACCCGGCCGGGTAGCTTTCGTCTCCCACCACTTGCCTCTAGTCTGACAAAAAATGCGACCGCACGAAGAGGCGGTCATCAGGGAGGCGGGATGGAATTCGATACGATCATCGTGGGCGGCGGGTCGGCAGGGTCGGTGCTGGCGAACCGGCTGTCGGCGCGGAGCAATCATTCGGTGCTGCTCTGCGAGGCGGGGCAGGACACGCCGCATGGGCGGGTGCCGTCGGTCATCCTCGATACCTATCCGGGCGAGGCCTATATCGACCCGCGCTTCAACTGGACCGAGCTCAAGGTCACCACCGAGGTCGTGCCGCATAACGACCCCGACGCGAAGGCGCCGCTCCGCAAATACGAGCAGGGCCGCGTGCTCGGCGGCGGCTCCTCGATCAACGGCCAGGTCGCGAACCGCGGCGCCCCCAACGACTATCGCATCTGGGAAGAGCGCGGCGCCAAGGGCTGGGGCTGGGACGACGTCCTGCCCTATTTCCGCAAGGTCGAGCGGGACATGGATTTCGAGGGGCCCTATCACGGCAAGGAAGGCCGCATCCCGGTCTCGCGGACTTTCCCCGAGAACTGGAACGGCCACGCCAAGGCGGTCGGCGACGCCTTTGCCGCGGCCGGCTACAAATATCTCCCCGACCAGAACGGGCCCTTCGAGGACGGCTATTTCCCGACCAGCGGGTCGCATGTCTATGAGAAGCGCGTTTCGGCGGCGATCGGCTATCTCGACCCGATGACGCGGTCCCGGCCGAACCTGACGATCTCGACCGATACGCATGTCACCCGCCTCCTCTTCGAGGGAAGGCGCTGCGTCGGCGTCGAGGCGCTGATCGACGGCAAGAGCCAGACCTTCCGGGCCAGGGAAGTCATCCTCTCCTCCGGGGCGCTGCATTCGCCGGCCCATCTCCTGCGCTCCGGCATCGGACCGGCGATGGCACTGAAGGATCTCGGCATCGAGGTGCTGGCCAATCTACCGTGCGTCGGCCAGCGGCTGATGGATCATCCCTCGATCGCGGTTGCCTCCTTCCTGACGCCGGAAGCGCGGGTCAACAGCTATACGCGGCGGCATCTGCTGCTGGCGCTCCGCTATTCCTCCGGCATCGCGGAAGCACCGCAGGGCGACATGTATGTGGCGGTCGTCTCGCGGACCGCCTGGCACAAGATCGGCGCGCAGATCGGCGCCATGCTCATCTTCGTCAACCGGACCTGGTCGGAGAGCGGCCAGGTCAAGCTCGCCTCGGCCGACTGGCGCGTCGAGCCGACCGTGCAGTTCAACCTCCTCTCCGACCGGCGCGACCTCGACCGGCTCAAGGACGGCTTCCGCAGGATGGTGGCGATCCAGGCCTTTCCGGGGCTGGCGGCGGTGGCGAAGGATGTCTTCGGGGCGGTCTATGGCGAGCGTTTCCGCCAGGTCGGCACCGTGACGACGCGGAACCGGATCGCCACCGACATCTTCGGCCGGCTGCTCGACGGGCCGGCGCCGCTCCGCCGGCTCCTGATGGACAAGCTCGTGCTGGAAGCGCCGAAGCTCGCCGTGCTGATGGAGGATGACGAGGCGCTGGAAACCTTCATTCGCAAGGCCGCGGTCGGCGTCTGGCACGCCTCCTGTTCCTGCCGGATGGGCGCGGCCGACGATCCGATGGCGGTGGTCGACACGGCCGGCAAGGTGCGCGGCATCGAGGGCTTGCGGGTGGTCGATGCCTCGATCTTCCCGATCGTGCCCTGTGCCAACACTAATTTCCCGACCATGATGACGGCCGAGAAAATCTCCGACGCGATCATCGCGGGGCACTAGGACTCAGCTATTCAGGGCGGATGGACGCAACCACCCTCGTCATCATCGCCGGCGCGATCGTCGCCGGATTCGTGCAGGGGCTGTCCGGCTTCGCCTTCACCATGACGGCGATGGCGATCTGGGCCTGGACGATCGACCCGCAGCTGGCGACGGCAACCGCCGTCTTCGGCGGCATGGCCGGGCAGATGATCGGGGCGGCGACCATGCGGCGCGGCTTCGACGCCGGCGTGCTGGTGCCGCTCCTGATCGGGGCGGCGATCGGCATGCCGATCGGCGTCGCCATCCTGCCCGGTCTTGACGCCGACCTCTTTCGGGTGCTGCTCGGCGGCATCCTCGCGGTCGGCTGCTCGATCATGCTCTTCGCCCACCGCCTGCCGCCGGTGAAGGCGAGCGGCCGCTTCGCCGACGGCGCGGTCGGCCTGATCGGCGGCGTGCTGGGCGGGATCGGCGGCTTCACCGGCATCACGCCGACGCTCTGGTACACGCTCCGCCGCTTCGACAAGGATCGGCTCCGGGCCGTCGTGCAGAACTTCAACCTCGTCGTGCTGACGGCGACGATGGCCGCCTATGTCGTCTCGGGCCATGCGACGGCCGGCATGATCCCGACCTTCGCCATCGTGCTGCCGGCCATGCTGATCCCCTGGTGGCTGGGTTCCCGCGTCTATCTCGGCATGAGCGAGCGGGCCTTCCGGGGGATCGTGCTGGGGCTTCTGGCGGTTTCCGGCGTGGCCATGCTGGTCGCATCGCTGCCGAAGGTGATCGCCAACCTATATTGAGAGTGCCCCCGGGGTGTCCTTTTTGGCCGCCTCTTGCTATGGGGCGCGCGTGGCCCACATGAGGCGGCCACCCAACGGACACGAAAATGGCCAATCTCAGGGACGAGGTCGCCCGGCGGCGGACCTTTGCCATCATTTCCCACCCGGACGCCGGCAAGACCACGCTGACGGAAAAGCTCCTGCTTTTCGGCGGCGCGATCCAGCTTGCCGGCGAGGTCAAGGCCAAGGCGAACCGCCGCCAGACGCGCTCGGACTGGATGAATATCGAGCGCGAACGCGGCATCTCGGTGGTCACCTCGGTGATGACCTTCGATTACGAGGGGCGCATCTTCAACCTCCTCGACACGCCCGGCCATGAGGACTTCTCGGAAGATACCTACCGGACGCTGTCGGCGGTCGATTCGGCGATCATGGTCATCGACGCCGCCAAGGGCATTGAGGCGCGGACCAAGAAACTGTTCGAGGTCTGCCGGCTCCGCGACATCCCGATCATCACCTTTATCAATAAGCTCGACCGCGAGAGCCGCGAGCCTTTCGAGCTCCTCGAAGAGATCGAGAAGACGCTGGCGCTCGACACGACGCCGCTGACCTGGCCGCTCGGCAGCGGCCGCGCCTTCGCCGGCGTCTACGACCTCCGCCACGGCACGATCCGCCGCTTCGAAAAGGAAGACGCCGCGCCGGTGGTGGCCAATGCCGACCTCGAGACGCTGTCGGCCTATCTGCCGCCCGACATCGCGCCGACGGTTGCCGAAGAGATCGCGCTCGCCAAGGCGGCGTGCCGGCCGTTCGAGGCGAAATCCTTCCTCGAAGGCCATTTGACGCCGGTGCTGTTCGGCAGCGCGCTGCGCAACTTCGGCATCCGCGACCTGATCGACACCCTCGCAGAGGAAGCGCCGCCGCCCGGACCGCGCGAGGCCGAGCAGCGGGTCGTCCAGCCGGTCGAGCCGGACATGACCGGCTTCGTCTTCAAGATCCAGGCGAACATGGATCCGAACCATCGCGACCGCATCGCCTTCATGCGCGTCTGTTCGGGCAAGCTCACCCGCGGCATGAAGGCGAAGCTCGCCCGCACCGGCAAGCCGCTGGCGATCACGGCGCCGCAATTCTTCTTCGCGCAGGAGCGCGCCACCGCCGACGAAGCCTTCCCCGGAGACATCGTCGGCATCCCCAATCACGGCACGTTGCGCATCGGCGACACGCTGACCGACATGACAGTCACCGCCCTGACCTTCCGTGGCGTGCCGAGCTTCGCGCCGGAGCTGCTCCGCCGCATCCGGGTCGAGGACGCGATGAAGGCGAAGAAGCTCCGCGAGGCGCTCCGCCAGATGGCCGAGGAAGGCGTCGTGCAGGTGTTCCTGCCTTTCGACGGCTCGCCGCCGATCGTCGGCGTGGTCGGCTCGCTGCAGCTCGACGTGCTCAAGGAGCGGCTGGCGGCGGAATACGGCCTGCCGATCGAATTCGAGATGTCGCGCTTCCAGGTCTGCCGCTGGGTGACCGCGTCCGATCCGGACAAGGTGGCGAAATTCGCCGCCGAACGCCGCGGCGACATGGCGGAAGACCTCGACGGCGCCCCGGTCTTCATGGCGCCCTCGGCCTTCCTCCTGAACTATGCGCGCGAGCGCTCGCCGGAGATCACCTTCACCGACATCAAGGACTATCAGCGCCAGCCGGTGAGCCCGTGAGACTTCAGGACCACTTCTTCGGCATCTGCCGCTCCTGGGTCCCCGCTTTCGCGGGGATGAGCGGTTGGGGCTTCCTCATCAACACTCATTACAGAATCGCCTAGTCCTTCTCATGGCCGCAGCCCCCCCTCTCCTGCTTCTGCAGAATATCGGCCTGACCTTCGGCGGGACGCCGCTGCTTGCCGACGCCGAGTTGTCGGTCAGTCCGGGGGAGCGGCTGTGCTTCGTCGGGCGCAACGGCTCGGGGAAATCGACGCTCCTCAAGATTGCCGCCGGCCTGATCGAGCCCGACCGCGGAACGCGCTTCATGCAGCCCTCGGCGACGGTTCGCTACCTGGCGCAGGAGCCGGACATGAGCGGCTTTGCGACCGTCCTGGCTTTCGTCGAGGCGGGGCTGGCGCCGGGCGACAATGAATACCACGCCCGTTACATGCTGGAGTCGCTCGGGCTCACCGGCGAAGAGAATCCGGCGAAGCTTTCCGGTGGCGAGGCACGGCGCGCCGCGCTGGCGCGGGTGCTGGCGCCGGAGCCCGACATCCTGCTTCTCGACGAACCGACCAACCATCTCGACCTGCCGGCGATCGAACTCCTGGAAGAGACGCTGAAGGGGCTGCGCTCGGCGATCGTGCTGGTCAGCCATGACCGGCGTTTCCTGGAGACTCTGTCGCGGGCCACCGTCTGGCTCGACCGCGGCAAGACACGACGGCTCGACCGCGGTTTCGCCTATTTCGAGGCGTGGCGGGACACCGTGCTCGAAGAGGAAGAGATCGCCGCGCACAAGCTCGACCGCAAGATCGTCGACGAGCAGCATTGGCTCCGCTACGGCGTGACGGCGCGGCGCAAGCGCAACGTCCGCCGCCTCGGCGAACTCCATGCCATGCGCGGCGAGCGCAAGGAGGCCCGCGGCAAGCGGCCGATCGGCGATGTCCGGTTGGTGGCGCAGGAAGGCCGCGTCTCGGGCAAGCTCGTCATCGAGGCGGAGGGCATCTCAAAAAGTTTCGGCGGCCGCCCCATCGTCAGCGACCTGTCGCTCCGGATCGACCGCGGCGACCGGATCGGCATCGTCGGGCCGAACGGCGCCGGCAAGACGACGCTGATCAACCTCCTCACCGGCGTGCTCGCGCCGGATTCCGGAACGGTGCGGCTCGGCACCAATCTCGACATCGCGACGCTCGACCAGCGCCGCGAAAGCCTCGACAACGAGCGGACGCTGTCCGACGTGCTGACCGACGGCCGCGGCGACACGGTCATCGTCGGCGGCGTGGCGCGGCATGTCGTCGGCTACATGAAGGACTTCCTCTTCCGGCCCGAGCAGGCACGCGCGCCGGTCAAGGCGCTGTCCGGCGGCGAGCGCGGCCGGCTGATGCTGGCGCGGGCGCTCGCCCGTCCGTCGAACCTCCTGATCCTCGACGAGCCGACCAACGATCTCGACCTCGAGACCCTCGACCTGTTGCAGGAACTGCTGGCCGACTATCCGGGCACGCTGCTGCTGGTCAGCCATGACCGCGACTTCATCGACCGCGTCGTGACCTCGGTGCTCGCCTCCGACGGCGACGGGGAGTGGACGGAATATGCCGGCGGCTATTCCGACATGGTCGTGCAAAAGGGCAGCGGCATCGCCAAGCGGACCATCGCCAAGCAGGCGGCCGATGCCGCGCGGACCGCGGCGCCGCGTGCGGCCGCGAAGAAACGGCTGAGCTTCAAGGACCAGCACGCCCTGACCACCCTTCCCGGGCGGATGGAAGAGTTCTCGCGCGACATCAAGCGGATCGAAAAGCTTCTCGCCGATCCGGATCTCTACCGGCGCGATGCGGCCGGGTTCGCCAAGGCCGGCAAGGAACTCGACGCGGCGCGGAAGTCGCTTGGCGCCGCCGAGGAAGAATGGCTTCGCCTGGAGATGCTGCGGGAGAGCGTGGAAGGGTAGACGGTGAGGCGCGCGGGTGGATAACCGCGCTAACCCGTTCCGCTCGTCCCCGCTGTGAGCGGGGACCCAGGGGCGACAAACTCAGGCAGTGCCGCGGACCCTGGATTCCCGCTTGCAGCGGGAATGAGCGGAGTATGTGGGTTGGGCCGCTCCTTCACCCATCCACTTCACCTTCAGCGCAGATCGATGCTCGGGGCTTCGTGGTCGGGGGCTTCGTGGACCAGGATCTGGTTGCGGCCGGCGCCCTTGGCGGCGTAGAGCGCGGCATCCGCCTTGGCGGCGATCGAATCGATGGATTCATCGGCGCCGAGCAGGCAGGCGCCGATGCTGACCGTCATGATGACTTCGTCGTCTCCCTTGATGCCGATCGGCGTCCGGCCGATGGCGGTCCGGACCTTGTCGGCGATCGCCGTCAGCGTCTCGGCATCGCATTCGGCGACCAGCACCGCGAACTCGTCGCCGCCCCAGCGGGCGCAGATGTCGTAGCTGCGGATCGAGTTGCGGAGGCGCCGCGCCACCTCGGCCAGCAGATGGTCGCCGGCCTGATGGCCGAAGCTGTCATTGACCGTCTTGAGCAGATCGAGGTCGACGAGAAGCAGGCCGAGCGAGGATTTGTGGCGCCCGGCCCGGTTCCGCTCGCGCTCGACGGCGCGGATGAAGCCGCGGCGGTTATAGACCTCGGTCAGCGGATCGATCTCGGCGAGGCGCTCCAGCTTGGCGGTGCGCTCGCGGACGATCGCCTCAAGCACCTGGGCATTGTCGCCGACCGTCGCCGCCATGCTGGCGAAGCTGCGCGACAGGCGGCCGATCTCGTCCTTGCCGGGATCGGCGTCGGTGATGGCGTAATTGCCCGCCTCGACGCCGCGAACCGCATTTTCGAGCCTGCCGAGGCGGTCGAGAACCGCGCGCTTGAAGAGCAGCGTCACGAGGAGCGCCGCGGCGATCAGCATCGCGCCGAGAAGTGCTGCGATCGGCGTGAACAGGCTCCGCTCGATGATGCGGTCGATGTCCATCAGGCTGACGTTGAACCAGCCGAGATTGTCGAGATAGCCGACGCCGGCAAGGAACTTGTGCCCGCTGATCTGGACGAACTGCGCCTCGACCGAGTTGCCGCCATTCGACGCGGCCTTCATCATCGCCGTCATCGCATCGCGGTCGACCTGCCGGTCGACCAGGGCGAAGATCGTCTTTTTCGACTTGGCGTCCTTGGTCAGGCTGTGGAAGTCGACCATTTTCGGGTCGCGATGCGCCTGGATGGCGCCGCTGTGGTCGACGAACATGCTGTCGACGCCGGTCTGCGGGATGTCGACGACCTCGCGGATGAAATTGGTCAGGTCGATGCCGGTGCCGATGACGCCGAGGACCTTGCCGGCCTGAACCACCGGGCAGTTGATCCAGACCTTGGTGACGCGGATGTTGTCGTCATGGTCGACGTTGAGCTGGCAATCCTGCGAGGCGGCGATCGTCTTGTAATACCAGCCGTCGCGCGGATTGCCGGGGTCGAGCGTGTAGCGAAATTCGTTGCCGGCGAAGCCGTTGTCGCGGTCGTTGAAATAGTAGTTGCCGGAGGCGTCGACGACGAAGAAATAGCTCTTGTCGGCGAAGGCCTCGCGATAATGCTCGAGCTCGGCGACCCCGCGCGCCTTCTTGTCGGGGTCGGCCTCGTTCTTCGCCCAGTCGGCGATGATCGGCGAGCGGGCAAGCGTCGCGGCAAGCGAGGATTCGCGCGACAGGGTCTCCATGCCGCGATAACGATCGAAGAGAATCTGCTTTTCGGCGAAGAGCGTCCCGAGCTTGACGATGGTCGTATCGACCATCCAATTGTACGCCACATAGGCCGGCACCGACACCGACGCGAAAACCAGCAGCGTCAGCAGCAGGACCCGCGTCCGCAAGCTCGCATTGGTCGCCTTCCGGACCTTGTCCCTCGCCATGCTCTCCCCGCAGAGCCGCCGTCTCCGGTTTCCCGGTTCGGCGTCCCGAGCCGTCCCGGACGGTGCCCCTACGGAACCAGCCAGAAATCAACCCACCAGGCAACTGTATTCCGGAGCGTCGAATCGTTTCGCCAACAATAGCGTGCGGCGCTTAACGGACAACTACCCGGCGTTGGGACCTTCTGCCGTGAAACTTCTTCCCGGAACCGACCGTAGCTCTCCCTGTCCCCTCCCCCAGGGAACGTCAAACATAAACAAGGAGAGTTCCATGACAAAGATCAGCGCCCTCATGCGCGCCACCGCCGTTGCCGCCGTCATCGGCGCAGCGGGCTTCTATTCCACCGTCCCGTCGATCTCGGCCGAAACGACCGTCGAAGTCGGCGGCGCGCCGATGTATCCGTCGAAGAACATCATCGAGAATGCGGTCAACTCCAAGGACCACACGACGCTCGTCGCCGCCGTCAAGGCAGCCGGCCTCGTCGAGACGCTTTCCGGCGCCGGCCCCTTCACCGTCTTCGCGCCGACCAATGATGCTTTCGCCAAGCTCCCGGCGGGCACCGTCGACACGCTGCTCAAGCCCGAGAACAAGGACCAGTTCACCAAGATCCTGACCTGCCACGTGGTAGCCGCCGACGCGATGTCGGATGCGATCAAGAAGATGGTCGCGGACGATGGCGGCGCTCACAAGGTCAAGACCGTCGGCGGCTGCGAATTCACCGTCAAGGCCGATGGCGACAAGATCACGATCGAAGACGAGATGGGCAACACCGCCAATGTCACGATCGCCGACGTCAAGCAGTCGAACGGCGTCATCCACGTGATCGACGCTGTCCTCCTGCCCAAGGCCTAGGCCCTGAAGTCTGGCCCGGGAATTCCTCCCGCCGGGTCTTCTCCATAGGTCGCGGCTGACGAACCGGATGGAGCGAAACGGCTCCCGCCTCAGGCGGGGGCCGTTTTTGCTTGTGACAGGCATTCCTTGCCCGATAGCCAGCTTGCTGTTGCTTTGCGCCTCCCACACCTATGCCGTCATCGGCGGGCTTGACCCGCCGATCCATACCGTGACCTCGCGGCTCGGCTGCAGGCCGTGAGGCCGGCCGGCAGGCTCGGTAGGTTCGGATCGACACATGCCTCCCCCGCGGGGATCACTCGGAGTGGGTCGGCGGGTCACGCCCGCCGATGACGAAAGAGCTTGTTCGGGCGTTGCGCCAAGGTCTCCGAAGTTGGAAGCCTACTCGGTCGGAACCAGCGTGCCCGAGAACATGACCGGGCCGGTCGGCGCGCCGGTGGTCGAGCCGCCCTTCGGCTCAAGGCTGATGGCAAGCGTCAGATCTTCCATCGGATGGTCCATCGGCCGCGACAGGCTCGCCTGTTCGACGAGTCCCATCGACTTTGGCGCCAGGCCGGGCTCGATCGCCCAGAGTTCATAGCTCTTGTCGGTGGGCGAGGCTTCGCCCAGCACCCGGCGCACGGAGATCATGCCGGTCTCGACATTGACCGAGGCGACGAATTTCGGCGCGGCGCCTTCCGAGGTGAGCACGGCGACGAATTCGCTCTGCCGGACCGGCGGGGCGGTGAGATCGAGGAGAACCACGCCGGCGAGCAGGGTAGCCGCCGCAGCGGTGATGGCGCTGGTCAGGCGCCAGCGCTGCAGCGCCCGACGAAGTTCGACGACATTGCCCGCGACGACGGAACCAACGCCGTCGATGCGGGACAGGATGCGGTCAAAAATGCCGTCGGGCGGTTCGATCGCAGGAAGCGCATCGGCGAGCGGTTGCAGACGGGTCTCCCACCCGGCCACCGCGGCGCCGAAGGCGTGGTCGGCGGCAAGACGCGCCTCGGCCGCCCGGCGCTCGTCGGCGTCAAGCGTGCCAAGCACGTATTCGCCCGCCAGGGCGTCTATCTCGTCGCGGTCAGTCTCTACCACCGAGACATTCCTTTAATGCCATCAGGCTTCGCCTGAGGATCGTCTTTATCGTCGCCACCGGCCGGTCGAAGCGTTGTGAAAGCTCCTCGCGGCTCCAGCCATGGCAATAAGCCAGCATCACCATGCCCCGCCGATCGACCTCGAGACCCTCGAGACAGCTCGCGAGGCGCGGTCCCGCCGAGAAGCGCTCGCCGGTCGTCGCCGGATCGGCAAGGTTGTCGATCAGTTCCGGAGCGAGTTCCGCCGAGGCCGCCGAGACACTCTCGGCGCCACGCCGGCGCGCGTCGATGGCCGTGTGCCGGGCGATCGTCGTCATCCAGGCAATCGGCGATCCCAGCGACCGGTCAAAGTCGCCGGCGCGATTCCAGATCCTGACAAAGGCTTCCTGCACGGCATCCTCCGCCGCGGTTTCACTGCTCAAGATACGGCGGATCGTGGCGAAGAGTTTCCCGCTTGTGCGACCGTACAGACTCGAAAAGGCCGCGCGGTCCCCCGCCGCGACCCCTCGAGAGCAGGACGATGAGTTCCTGTTGCCGGTCTTCGCTCAAATTCTTTCCGTCCCCGCCTCTTCCGTCGAGGCGTGTGAAGCTAAGCTATCCGCGGCAATTTTCACAAGCGGGTTCGGCAAGTTCAATTCCGCGACCCGCGCCAATTTTTGCCGCAAGTTCCGGCTAGGCATTCGCGGCCTGCGGGGGACGCATCGATCGGCGACCCGGCAGACGGCGGGAAAGCACAGTCACTATGCCTCACCACAGACGGCCCGAAAGGCCAACGTTCGTTCTTTGTTCTCGATTACACGAGCAAAACGGCGTAGATATATGCGAGCAGTCGCGATGGAACCGGATGAAGCGGGCGTCCGGGCAACGGGTTTTTGAGCGCTGACCATGGCCTCCAGATTTTTCAAGCCGAGCCGGATCGTCGCTGTCGCGCTTGTCGCCGCCGCAGCCATCTGGATTTTCTCCGGCAGCTTCAGTTCCCATGACGAACCCGCGGCGAAAACCGCCGCCGAGAATCCGACGATCCCGATCCAGAAGGTCGGCGTTGCGATGGCCACGCCGGAAAAGCGGGAACGGTCGATCATCCTCTCCTGCGTGACCGAGGCCGATCACCGGGCCATGGCGGTGGCGCGCGGCGACGGCGTCATCATCGAGCTGATGGTGAGCCGCGGCAGCGCGGTGCGCGCCGGCGAGCCGATCGCGATCGTTTCCGACGAAGGCCGCGAGGCCGCCGTCAAGCAGGCGGAAGCGATGCTGGCGCAGCGCAAGGCCGAATATGACGCCAACAAGCGGCTGATCGACCAGGGCACGGCGCCGCGCAACAATCTGCCGGCGCTGGAGGCCTCTTTCGCGGCGGCCGAGGCCGGACTTGCCGCGGCCCGCGCCGAACTCGAGAAGAACACGATCAAGGCGCCAATCGACGGCATCGTCGACACGGTTCCGGTCCAGGTCGGCCAGGCCGTGCAGATCGGGGCGCAGATCGCCGAGGTGCTCGATCCCGATCCGATGCTGGCCGTCGGCGCCGTCAGCGAGTTCCGCCGCGGCAGCCTGCAGATCGGCCAGAACGCGAATATCCGCTTCGTCGAGGGCAAGCCGGTCAACGGCACCATCAATTTCGTCGGCCTCAGCGCCGAAGCCGCGACGCGCACCTACCAGGTCGAGGCACGGATGATCAATCCGGACTCGGCGATCGCCGACGGGGTCACCTGCGAGATGACGATTGCGCTCGAGCCGATCGAAGCCGTCTCGGTGCCGCGCTCGGCGCTGATCTTCTCCGACGCCGGCGAGCTCGGCATCAGGATCGCCGACCAGGACAGCAAGGCGCGCTTCATGCCGATCGACATCGTCGACGACGGCCGCTCGCTGGTCTGGGTCACCGGCCTCGACGGCCCGACCCGGGTGATCGTCGTCGGGCAGGATTTCGTCAAGGACGGCGATCCGGTCGAAGCAGTTGCGGCCGCCGAGGCCGATGCGCCGGCGGCCGAAGCAGAAGCGCCGGCGGCGCCGGCCAAGCCCCCGGCGTAGGACAGACGGTGTGAGGCGGGCGACATGAGACGCATAGTCGACATCGCGATCAGCCAAGCGCGGCTGACGCTCGCGATCCTCGTCTTCCTGTTCGTCGCGGGCGCGCTGGCCTATGTCAACGTGCCGAAGGAATCCAATCCCGACGTCACCATCCCGATCGTCTATGTGCAGCTCTCGGCGCGCGGCATCTCGCCTGAGGACGCCGAGCGGCTGCTCGTCCGCCCGATGGAGACGACGCTCAAGACGGTCACCAACGTCAAGGAAATGCGGTCGGCCGGTTTTGAAGGCGGCGGCTATGTCCTCCTCGAATTCGAGGCCGGCTTCGATTCCGACGTCGCCCTCCAGGACGTGCGCGCCAAGGTCGACGACGCCAAGCCGGACCTACCGGCCGACGCCGACGAACCGGCGGTCCGCGAGGTCAATCTCAGCCTCTTCCCGATCATCGTCGTGACGCTCGCCGGCGATATCTCGGAACGCACGCTGGGCATGATCGCGCGCGAGGCGCAGGACACGCTGGAGCAGGTACCGGGCGTCCTCCAGGCGGAACTCCGCGGCACCCGCGACGAGGTCGTCGAGGTCATCGCCGAGCCGATGCTGCTCAAGAGCTACGGCGTCTCGCTCGACGAGTTCGCGGCGGTGGCGGCACAGGGCAACAGCTTGGTGGCGGCCGGGGCGCTGGAAGGCGCGCAGGGGCGCTTCGCGGTGAAGGTGCCGGCGCTGATCGAGACGCCGGCCGACGTCCTCAACATTCCGATCGCCGCCTCGAATGCCGCGGCGGTGACGCTCGGCTTGGTGGCGAGCATCCTGCCGACCTTCAAGAACGCGACCTCGGTGACGCGCGTCAACGGCCGGCCGGCCGTGGCGATCGAGGTTTCCAAGCGCTCCGGCGCCAACCTGATCGAGACGGTCGAGGGCGTGAAGGCGGCGGTCGAGACGCTGAAGGCGCGCTGGCCGGAAGCAGTCCAGGTCCAGTTCCTCCAGGACCAGTCGAAATTCATCGTCGACATGCTGACCGAGCTGCAGAACAGCGTCATCACGGCGGTGATCCTCGTCGCGGTCATCATCCTCTTCTTCCTCGGCGGGCGCGCCTCGATCTTCATCGGCATCGCCATCCCCTTCTCTTTCCTGGTCGGCATCCTCGGCCTGTCGATGGCCGGCCTGACGGTCAATATGGTGGTGCTGTTCAGCCTGATCCTGGCGGTCGGCATGCTCGTCGACGACGCCATCATCGTGTCGGAATTCGCCGAGCGGCGAATGAGCGAGGGCATGGCGCCGAAGGAGGCCTATGCTTTCGCCGCGAGCCGCATGGCCGGCCCTGTGGTGGCGGCGACGCTGACCCGCATCGCGGCCTTCTCGCCCCTTCTCTTCTGGCCGGGCATCGTCGGCCAGTTCATGATGTACCTGCCGCTGACGCTGATCGCGACGCTGTCGGCCTCGCTCGTGGCGGCGCTGATCTTCACGCCGACGCTCGGCGCCCTGATCGGCAAGCCGCACGAGGTCCAGCACGACGCGACGCCGCGCGACGGCGTCTACCTGAAGACGGTCCGCCTCGCGATCCGTCATCCGGGCGCGACGATCATGCTCGCCTTCGCCTTCCTGATCGGCGTGCCGCTCGCCTATGGCGAGCTCGGCAAGGGCGTCGAGTTCTTCCCGACCGTCGAGCCGGATGTCGGCGTCGTGCTGGTGCATGCGCGCGGCAACCTCTCGCTCGCCGAGAAGGACCGGCTGGTCCGCGCCGTCGAGAGCAAGATCCTCGACATGCCGGAGCTTTCGACGATCTATGCGCGCTCCGGCGACATGGGCCAGGGCTCCGAGGACGTCACCGAGGACGTGGTCGGCCAGATCCAGTTCGAGTTCGTCGACTGGCAGGAACGGCGTCCGGCCGGCCTGATCATGGATGATATCCGCAAGCTCACCTCAGGCATTCCGGGCATCCGCATCGAGGTGACGGCGCCCAATGCCGGGCCGCCGACCGGCAAGCCGATCCAGATCGAGCTGTCGAGCGACTATCCCGACGCGCTTCGCGAGGCGGCGATCGGCATCTCGGCCGAGCTTGCCAAGCATGCCGACATCCTCGACCTCGACAACGGCCTGCCGATGCCCGGCATCGACTGGCGGCTCGAGATCAACAAGGCCGAGGCGGCGAAGTACGGGATCGGGGTGACCGCGGTCGGCTCGATGGTGCAGCTCGTCACCAACGGCCTCAAGGTCACCGACTACCGCCCGCAATCGAGCGACAAGCCGGTCGACATCATCGTGCGCGTGCCCGAGGACCGGCGGACGCTCAACCAGATCGACGATCTCCAGATCCAGACGCCGGGCGGCTCGGTGCCGATCGGCAATTTCATCAAGCGCGTGCCGGCGCAGCGCACCGGCATCATCCACCGCGTCGACGGCAAGCGGGTCATCACCGTGACCGCCAATGTCGCCGAGGGCGTGCAGACCGCCGTCGTCTAGGCGGCGGTGACGCAGCAGCTTACCAATACCGACATCAAGGGACTGGTGAACTGGCGGCTGAAAGGCGAGGACGAGGAGCGCGACCAGGCGAGCGCCTTCCTGGTCAGCGCCTTCGGCGCCGCGATCTTCCTGATCTTCGCAGTGCTGCTCGCCCAGTTCAACAAGCTGTCGAGCGTCGCGCTGGTGCTCTTCTCGATCATCCTGTCGACGATCGGCGTGTTCCTCGGCATGATGATCATGGGCCAGGCCTTCGGCGTCGTGATGAGCGGCCTCGGCATCATCGCGCTCGCCGGCATCGTCACCAACAACAACATCGTGCTGATCGACACCTATGACCGGCTCCGGCGCGAGGGCGTGCCGGTCGAGGAAGCGATCCTCAGGACCTGCCGCGAGCGGGCCCGGCCGGTGCTCCTGACCGCCGGCGCCGCCGTGCTCGGCGTGCTGCCCATCGCCTTCGGGGTCAACGTCAACTTCGTCCACCGCGAGATTCTGATCGGCGCTCCGTCGACGCAATGGTGGATCCAGCTCTCGACGGCGATCGTCTTCGGGCTGAGCTTCGCGACGGTGCTGACGCTCATCGTGACGCCGGCCCAGCTCGCGCTGGTCGCGCGGCTGAGCGTCTGGTGGGGACGCTTCCGGCAGCGCTTCAACCGCCGCAAGGGCGGCGGCGGCGCGCCGGAAATGGCGCGCAAGCCCGACCAGCAGCCATAAGCCCTACAATGATCGGGCGACCTTCGCCGCCATGTCGCGGTTGAGAGCGCCGGCGAGCGCGATCGCCAGAGACGGCGCGCCGAGCATCATGCGGCGGAGTGCGCCGATGTTCCAGGATATGTAGCGCGCCCCCGGAGCCAGCGTGACGGTCGCCGTCGCCTCGCGTTTGAGGAGGAAGGCGACCTCGCCGATGAATGTCTCCGGACCGATCGAGAAACTCTGGCCGGCCTTGTCGATGTCGATGCTTCCTGCGAGCACATAATAGAGGTGGTCGAGCGGCTCGTTTTCGCGCGTGAGGACGGTCGGCGCGGTGGCCGATTGCCATGTCCCTGCCCTCATCAGCCGGCGGAATTCCCCGGGCGTCAGTCCGTCGAGCAGAGGTACGAGCTGGCGCTCGTTGTCGCTCATCGCGACATGGGCGCGGTCGGCGAGCAGCCTGAAGATCATCCAGGCATTCACGAGGACGAGGACCATGCTCCAGAAGACGCCGCCCCAGAGCGGCACCGCCGGGGCGAAGTAGAAGTAGAGGATGTAGACGACGTCGCCCGCGATCACGAAGGTGCGGAGCAGGATCTGGTCGCGAAACAGGAAGCCGGCCAGATAGAGCACCGCTCCCAGGTGAACGACATTCTCCTTGGCGAACAGGATTTCAAAGACATTCATCAGCATATCGATCACCCCCGTTGAGCACCGGACGTCACGCAAGGATCGAGCCGCGGTCGACGACCGTGAAGCGCCGATTGTCGGCGCCGCGCGATGCCGTGCAAAGGCCTCCTGACGAAAAGAAGCGATCGCTTCCCGCATCAGGCTTCTGGTCAATTTGCACGATTTCGCGCTATACTGGCAAAACTGTTGACCGGCTACGCGCCGGGTCGGCAGGGCCGCTCGGATATCCGGCAGGAAGCCGGAGTCCTTGGGAGGCGGCAACAGGCTGACCGGCAGCGGCCTATCAGGGATGGTCCGCGACAAGGTCAAAAGGGGGAGACGGGGCGCCGCTTCGACGCGCTGTGTCCAGGCTGGAGCGTCCGCGTTTTTGTCGGAAACGTATTTCCGGTATCGGCGCCGCGCCGAGCAACACCGCCCGGTCTCCCCCTTGTTACCTCGGGATTCTCTTTCGGATCGAGGCGATCAGGGACGCGTGGGCGGCTCGGCCAGCGTGGCGCGCGCCTCGGCCGGGAGCGCCAGCAAAGCATCGATGGTCACGGCCTGGGCCTCGGTCTGCATCGCCTGCACCTCGGCACGGATTTCGGCAAGCTTGGCATCGATCGCCGCCCGGTCGGGCGTCGCAACCGCGGCCAGAGCCGCGAGTTCGGTCCGGAGCGAACGCAGCCTGTCCAGATGCGCCACGGCCTTCGGTTGCGCCGACGCGACCGCCGCCTCGACCTGCTTTATCGCCTCCGGGGCGAGGCGCCCCTCGAGCCAGCGCAGCTCGAAGCGCATGGCCCGAGCTTCCGAGCTCCCCTGATGCGGCTTGACGCGCAGGAAATCGGTCGCGATCGCGCCGGCAAAGAAGGCATTGATCGCCAGGGAGACGACGAGCGCCACGGCGAGCCAGCGGTTGCGCGACGGCGGGCGGGCGACAGCATTCATAGATCGTCACCGGACATCGGGCCAAAGACCAGCGGATCGACGAGGACGACCTGCATCGGGGAATCGCTGTTCGCCAGGCCTATGTCGGCAACGCTGCCGAGGCCGGCGGCCGTCACCAGAACCGCGATCGCGGCCGCCCAGCGCCAACGTCCGAAGGGGCTCGGCGCAGTCGCGGCAAACGTTGCCTGAAGAATCCGCGCGGCGGCGCCGGAACGCGCGATCTCGTCGTCGAGATCGTTGCGAAGGGCGGCAAGACCGCGGTCGAGCGAGCGGGCCGCGTCGAGCCCGGCGCGGACATGGCGATCGGAGAGCGCCTGTTCCATCGTCCGCTTCGCGAGGTCGCGATCCGGCCAGCGGACGAAATCCCCGCCAAAGGTTTCGAGCGCTGCGGCGATCGTCTTTACCTCGCCATTCGGCGTTCCGGTCATGACGCTCCTCCCTCATTATCGCCGGCGCCGGACAGGGCGTCGCGCAAGCCACGCCTGCCCCGCGCCAGAAGCGATTCGAACGCCCGCTCGCCGACGCCCATGACGGCCGCCGCATCGGCCTGCGCCATTTCCTGGAAATGGAAGAGGACGAGCGCGGTGCGCTGGCGTTCGGGCAAACCGGCAAGCGCAGCGCGCACCGCCTGCACGTCGTCGGCGCGCAGCAGGCCGGCATCGGGGCGCGGCGTCTCGTCCTCGATGTCGCTGTCGGCGTCGATCGCCACCGAGGGCTGGCGCCGGCGGATGACATCGATGCAGAGCCGGTAGGTGACCTGGTGGAGCCAGGTGGAGACCCGGCCGTTCGGCTGCCAGTTCCCGGCCTGGCGCCAGAGGCGAAGCAGGGCTTCCTGCACCACCTCCTCGGCTTCGGCCGTGCCGGCAAGCAGGGTCCTGGCAAAGCGCAGGAGCCGCGGCGTCTCCTCGGCCGCCAGCCGGGCAAAGGCACGGTCGTCGCCTGTCGCGACGGCCGACATGACTGCCTGATCGGCATGGATGCGGCGATCGACCAGATCGTCGTCCCGACTCAAAACCTCACTCCCGCGAAGCGTCGCCATCGTCGCCCGGAGGCGACGATAGCCGATGACAAGGGCCGACGCACCGCGCCGTTTCCAGGCGCCGTCGAAGGCCGGCAGATCCGGTGCCGAGGGCCAGGCTGAAAGGGCAAGCGCCGCCATCGTGCCCCCTATTCCGCCGCGTCGGGGATCGGACGCCCGGCACGGCCGAAAGTCTCGTCGAGCGAGGTCAGCGGGCGCGGCCGCGCGGCCGCTGCCATCTCCTCGGCAAGCCGCTGCTCTTCGGCGATGCGCGGCTTGGCGAAGCGGGCGAGCAGCGAATAGGCGACAGGCGTCAGGAAAAGGGTCGCGATGGTGGCGAAGCCGAGGCCGCCGACGATAATCCAGCCCAGCGCCTGCCGGGCCTCGGCGCCGGCGCCGCCGCGCAGGATGAGCGGCAGGCCGCCCAGCACCGTCGACAGCATGGTCATGACCACCGGCCGCAGGCGGACCATCGCCGCGTTGCGGATGGAATCGTGGACGGACTGGCCGGAATCGCGGAGCTGGTTGGCGAATTCGACGATGAGAATGCCGTTCTTGGACATCAGCCCGACGATCATGACGAGGCCGATCTGGCTGTAGATGTTGAGCGAGCCGCCCGAGAGCAGGATCGCGAACACCGCCGCGGCAAGGCCGAAGGGCACCATCGCCATCAGGATGAAGGCGCTGATGAAGCTCTCGAACTGGGCGGCGAGCACCAGGAGCACGATGAGCATCGCGAAGGCGAAGGTCATGTAGACGCCGCCCGAGGTGCTGGCGAGTTCCTTGGCTTCGCCGGTGAAGGCGATGCCCATGCCCGGCGGCAGTGTCTCCTTGGCAAGGCGCTGGACGACCTGCATCGCCTGGCCGAGAGCGGCGCCCTCGGCCAACGTCGCAGTGATCGGGATGGCGCGGAACTGGTCCTGGCGCGGCAGGCTCGGCGCCACCGCGGTCTCCGTGAAGGTGACGAAGGAGGAGAGCGGCACCATGGCGCCTTCGGGTGTGCGGAGCTGGATCGAGTCGAGCGCCGTCGCATCCTGGATCATGCCGAAGGGGACGCGGGCGCGGATCTCGATCGGATCGTCGCCGATATTGAAATCGCCAAGGTCCTTGCCCGATAGCAGCGTCTGGACGACCGACGAAATCGTCTCGACCGAGACGCCGGCATCGGTGGCACGCTGGCGGTCGATGCGGATCGAGAGCTGCGGCTGGGTGGTGTCGTAGTTGAGCCGGATCGTGCCGAAGGTCGGATCGGCCTCCATGACGCGGATCAGCTTGTCGGACGCCTCGGCGAGCGCGGCATAATCTGGCCCGGTCACCGAGAAGGCGACGCCCTGCCCGCCGCCGCGGATGCCGAGGCTGTTGGAGTTGCGGGCGCTGACCTGAACGCCGGGGATGACCTGAAGCGAGCGGTTGAGCTCGGCGGAAATCTCCATCTGGCTCCGCGAGCGCTCGCTCCACGGCGCCAGCGTCAGGAACATGAAGCCGCCGCTGCCGCCGCGCTGGGTGTTGACGAAGAGGTTCGTCGCCTCGCCGCTCCTGATGTAAGGCAGCGCCCGCTCCTCGACGAGACGGATCTGCTCGGTCGTGTAGTCGATCGTCGAGCCCTGCGGCGCCTGGATCGAGATCGGCACGAAGCCGCGGTCTTCCGGCGGGGTCAGTTCCTGCGGCAGAAGCGTGTAGCCGACGCCGGCGGCGCCGGCGAAGAGCAGCGTCGCGACGATGACGACCATCGGCGCGGCAAGGGCGGCGTCGAGGAGACGCTGGTAGAGCGCCGCGGCCCGCGTGCCGACGGATTCGATGGCGCGGCCGATCGGGTTCCGGCTCGGCTCATGCTCATGGCTGCCGATCAAGCGCGAGGCGAGCATCGGCGACAGCGTGACCGCAACGAAGCAGGAGAGCGTCACGGCAAAGGCGAGCACGAAGCCGAATTCGGCGAAGAGCCGGCCGGCAATGCCGGGGAAGAAGGAGAGCGGGATGAAGACGGCGGCGAGCGTCGCGGTCGTCGCGATCACGGCGAAGAAGACCTGCTTGAGGCCCAGAACCGCGGCGGCGCGAGGACCCAGTCCCAGCGATCGCTGGCGCGAGATATTCTCGATGACGACGATGGCGTCGTCGACGACGAGGCCGGTGGCGAGCACGAGGGCCAAGAGCGTCATGATGTTGATCGAGAAGCCGACCAGCCACATGGCGGCGAGCGTGCCGATCAGCGCGATCGGCACGGTGATCGCCGGGATGAAGGTGACCCGGGCCGAACCCAGGAAGACATAGATGATGGCGATGACGATGAGGGTAGCGAGCATCAGCGTCAGCTCGACCTCGTGGATCGCCTCGCCGATGAAGACGGCATCATCCGAGGTCACGCGGAGCTCGACGCCCTCGGGCAGCGAGGCGTTCAGCTCGTCGACCGCGGCCTGGACGCCATCGGAAATGTCGATCGTGTTGGCGGCCGCCTGGCGGATAATGCCGAGGCCGAGGCCGGTCTGTCCGTTGACGCGCAGCGCCGTCGTGCGGTCGGCCGGGCCGAAGACCACGTCGGCGACGTCGCTGACCTTGGTCGAGGGGTTGATCTGGATGGCGCCGATCTCGTCGGCGGTCTTGGCGCTTGCGTCGGCGCGGACGAGGAGCGTGCGGTTGAGGTCGGAGATGTTGCCGGTCGGCGTGTCGGAGGTGACGCTCGACAGGGCCGAATTGACGTCGGCGACCGTCAGGCGGCGGGCGGCAAGAGCGCTCGGATCGATGATGATCTGGACGAGCGGGTCCCGGTCGCCGGACAATTCGACATCGGCGACACCCTCGACCGCGGCCAGCCGGTCGACGACCACGTCGTTGACGAGTTGCGTCAGGTCCTGGATCGACAGGCTCGTCGAGGTTACGGCCAGCCGCATGATCGCGTCGGCGTCGGCGTCGGCCTTGACGATGGTCGGCGGATCGGCGTCGTCGGGCAGGCTGTTGAGGTTGCCGATGGCGTCGCGCAGATCGTTGGCCGCAACGTCGATATCGGCATTCTCGTTGAATTCGATGGTGACGCGGCTCTGGCCGGAGGTGCTCTGCGAGGAGATCGAGGCGACGCCCGGGGTGCGGGCGACGGCCGCCTCGACGATCGCCGTGACCTCCTTGTCGACGGTCTCCGGCGTGGCGTCGTCATAGTCGGTGCGCACCGTGATGACCGGGCGCTCGACATTGGGCAGTTCGCGGACCTCGATGTCGGTGAAGGCGGCGATGCCGGCGACGACGATGAGAAGATTGAGGACGATCGCCAGCACCGGCCGGCGAACGAAGAGGGAGGCGAAGTCGGAATGCTGGCTCACGGTTCGCCCTCCCCTAACCCGCTTTGTCCTGCGCGACCGTGGCCGGCGTCTGTGGCTGGCCGCTGATCTCGTCCGAGGACACGGCGTCCTCCGGCGGCGGCGTCTCCTGGCCGACCCGGCGGACGGCGATCCCGTCGCGCATCCGTTGCAGGCCCTCGACGACAACCTCCATGCCCGGACCGATGTCGCCGGCGACCATGACGATGCCGCTCTTGCGGCCGATGATCTGGACGGCGGTGCGCTTGGCCTTGTCGGCCTGGATCGTCCACACGAACGAGCCCTGGCGATCCCATTGCACGGCGAGCGAGGAGACGGTGGTCTGCGGCGCGCCGGCGAAATCGACGGCGATGGTGATCGACATGCCGGGCTTCAGGCCTTCGATTCCCTCCTCCAGCGTCGCCTCGATCTTGAAGACACGTGTCGCCGGATCGACGCGGCTGTCGATGGCGCCGACCGATCCCTTGATCTCTCGGCCGGGAAGGCCGATCGCCATGCCGGTCACCGGCTGGCCGATGGTGACGAGATCGCCGAAGCGCTCCGGCGCGTCGAAGGCGACGGTCAGGCGGGAGACGTCGTCGAGGGTGGTGAGGGTCGTCGAGTTGTTGACCAGGTCGCCGACCGACACCGGAATCAGGCCGACGACGCCGCCGAAGGGCGCGGTGATGCTGCGCTTGGCGCGCTCGAGCTCGGCGCTCTTGAGATCGATTTCGGCCGAGCGAAGGGCCGTCCTGGCAACGGTGAGCGCCGCCTCGGTGACATTGTTGGTCTTGGCGAGGCGTTCGGCGCGATCGGAAACGTCGCGGGCCAGTTCCACCGCAAGCTCGGCGCGCTCGACGGCCACCGCCTGGTCGGCCTCGTCGAGGCGGAAGAGGACCTGGTCCTTGGCGACCTTGGCACCGGCCTCGATACCGATCTCGGTGACGATGCCGCTGACCTCGGGATAAACGGTGATCGATTCGACCGCAGTCGCGGTGCCGATGGCGCGAATCTGGAGGCCGGTCGTATCCGTGCCGGCGAGCGCCGTCACCACCGGAACATCCCCGCCCCGGCTGAAGCCGCCGCCGGCGTTGCCGGCGCCGCTACCGCGAGGCGATTCGCCGTTTGCGGTCGCCTGCCCGCCGAACAGCGCGTCGCGGTTGCTGACCATATACCAACCTCCCACAGCGAGAAGGACGACAAGGAGGGAGATGGCGATCTGCTTGGTTACGGACATGCGCCCTTCGGACTTTCATGCTGCGCTGCGCGGAGTGGAACGGCCGGGCGGCGCAAACCCGTCGCCAAGCCTAGATTTTATTTGGAAAACTCCCAAAAACCATGCGCGCCTGGCGAATATTGCGGCGCACACCAGACGGCGCCGAGTTCCAAGATCACGCCCAATGTTCGCACTTCATCGCGGATCGGCCGATCAGAAGAAGACAAGGTCAATCGGAGCGCTAGATCCTATGTGTACAATGCTAACGCGGATTTCATCGCGCCGCCCCTTTCTTTGATTCCCGAAGTTTGCGACATTGCGGCCCGAAAAATCGCAAGTTGCCCAGCAGAGACAGAAGAGTGACCACGATTCAAGACGTTGCCTCCGAGGGTTCGAGTATCGGCCCCGTAGGGCGAAGCGCCGCGGGGCATGGCATGAGCCCCACCGAAATCGGCAATCCCGACTATTTCCATAAGGTTGTCGACTGCCAGTGGGCCTGCCCTGCGCATACGCCCGTGCCGGAATATATCCGGCTGATCGCCGCCGGCCGCTACTCCGACGCCTATATGGTTAACTGGTACTCGAACGTCTTTCCGGGCGTCCTCGGGCGCACCTGCGACCGCCCCTGCGAGCCGGCTTGCCGGCGCGGACGCGTCGAGGAGCAGCCGGTCGCGATCTGCCGCCTGAAGCGCGTCGCCGCCGACAACAAGGATGACGACATCCAGGGCCGCCTGCCGGTGGCCCCGGAGGTGCGGAACGGCAAGCGCGTGGCGCTGATCGGCGCCGGCCCGGCCTCGCTCACCGTCGCCCGCGACCTGGCGCCGCTCGGCTATGACGTCGTCGTCTATGATGCGGAGCGCCGCGGCGGCGGCATGATCCGCAGCCAGATCCCGCGCTTTCGCCTGCCGGAATCGGTGATCGACGAGGAAGTCGGCTTCATCGTCGGCATGGGCGGCATCGAAACCCGCTACGGCGAGTATATCGGCAGCCTCCGGCAGGTGCTCGCCGAGGGCTATGACGCGGTCTTCGTCGGCACCGGCGCGCCGCGCGGCCGCGACCTCGACATTCCCGGCCGCAAGGAAGGCGCCGCCAACATCCATATCGGCATCGACTGGCTCTCCAGCGTCTCCTTCGGCCATATCGAGAAAATCGGCCGGCGCGTCATCGTGCTCGGCGGCGGCAACACCGCCATGGATTGCTGCCGCACCTCGCGCCGCCTCGGCGGCGAGGAGGTCAAGGTCATCGTTCGCTCCGGCTTCGAGGAAATGAAGGCCTCGCCCTGGGAGAAAGAGGACGCGATGCATGAAGGCATCCCGATCCTCAACTATCTCGTGCCGAAGGAATTCACCCATAAGGACGGCACGCTGACCGGCGTCGTCTTCGAGAAGGTCGCGGCGGTCATCGACGACAAGGGCCGCCGTCGGCTCGAGCCGACCGGCGAGCCGGACGTGCATGTCGAATGCGACGACGTGCTGGTGGCGATCGGCCAGGAGAATTCCTTCCCCTGGATCGAGCGCGACATCGGCATCGAATTCGACCGCTGGGGCATGCCGGTCGTCGACCAGGTGACCCACCAGTCGACCAATTCGCGCGTCTTCTTCGGCGGCGACGCCGCCTTCGGACCGAAGAACATCATCTGGGCCGTCGCGCATGGCCATGCCGCGGCGATCTCGATCGACAAGTTCTGCAAGGACGAGAATGTCGCGGACCGCCCGCCGCCGCTGGTGACGCTGATCAGCCAGAAGATGGGCATCCACGAATGGAGCTATGACAGCGAGATCGCGCTCGACCAGCGCTACAAGGTGCCGACGCTCGAGGCGGCCGTCTCGCTCGCCAACATCAAGACGGAGGTCGAGCTCGGCTTCGACAAGGTGCTCGGCTATGCCGAGACGCAGCGCTGCCTGAATTGCGACGTGCAGACGGTCTTCGCGACCAAGCTCTGCATCGAATGCGACGCCTGCGTCGACATCTGCCCGATGGACTGCATCACCTTCACCGAGAATGGCGAGGAAGAGGACCTTCGGCGGCGGCTCAGTGCGCCGGCGATGAACCGGAGCCAGGACCTCTACATCTCGCCTGCCCTCAAGACGGGCCGGATCATGGCGAAGGACGAGGATGTCTGCCTGCATTGCGGCCTCTGCGCCGAGCGCTGCCCGACCGGCGCCTGGGACATGCAGAAATCGCTGATCGACATGGTCCATGCCGCGGGCCACTCGGGACAATACGCATGAGCACGCGCAGCGACCGCCGCGTGGCGGTCAACGACTTCGTCATCAAGTTCGCCAATGTGAACGGCTCGGGCTCGGCGAGCGCCAACCGGCTGTTCGTGCGCTCGATCATCCGCATGGGCGTGCCGGTCGCCTCGCGCAACATCTTCCCGTCGAACATCCAGGGTCTGCCGACCTGGTACGAGGTGCGCGTCTCCGAGGCCGGTTATGCCGGCCGCCGCGGCGGCGTCGACCTGATGGTGGCGATGAACCCGCAGACCTGGGACCAGGACCTCGCCGACATCGATCACGGCGGCTACCTGTTCTACGATTCGACACGGCCGGTCGCGCCGTCGAAGTTTCGCGAGGACATCAATGTCATCGGCGTGCCGCTGACGGCGATCTGCAACCAGCATTACAGCGACCCGCGCCAGCGCCAGCTCTTCAAGAACATCATCTATGTCGGCGTGCTCGCCGAGCTCCTCGGCATCGACATGGCGGTCGTCGAAGGCCTCATCGCCGAGCAGTTCAAGGGCAAGGACAAGCTGATCCCGCCGAACATCGAGGCCCTGCATATGGGCCGCGACTATGCGCAATCCGAGCTCCAGGGCGCGACGGGCCTCCGGATCCGCCATGCCGACGCGGTCGGCGACAAGATCTTCCTCGAGGGCAACAACGCCGCCGGCCTCGGCGCCGTCTATGGCGGCGCGACGGTCTGCGCCTGGTATCCGATCACGCCCTCGACCTCGCTCGCCGAAGCCTTCACCCGGCATTGCCAGCGGCTGCGGGTCGACAAGGAGACCGGCAAGAACCGCTTCGCCATCGTCCAGGCCGAGGACGAGCTTTCCTCGATCGGCATGGTGATCGGCGCCTCGTGGAACGGCGCCCGCGCCTTCACCGCGACCTCCGGTCCCGGCATCTCGCTGATGCAGGAATTCATCGGGCTCGCCTATTTCGCCGAGATTCCGGCCGTGCTCTTCGACGTCCAGCGCGGCGGCCCGTCGACCGGCATGCCGACGCGCACGCAGCAGTCCGACGTGCTCTCGGCCGCCTATGCCTCGCATGGCGACACCAAGCACGTCCTCCTCTTCCCCGAGGACCCGCGCGAGAGCTTCGAATTCGGGGCGCTCGCCTTCGATCTCGCCGAGCGCATCCAGACGCCGGTCTTCGTCATGCTCGATCTCGACATCGGCATGAACGAGTGGCTGTGCAAGCCGCTCACCTGGGACGACAGCAAGACCTACGACCGCGGCAAGGTGCTGACGGCCGAGGACCTGCAGGCCGGCCGCGAGTTCGGCCGCTATCTCGACGTCGATGGCGACGGCATCCCCTACCGCACCTTCCCCGGTACCCATCCGAACCGGGGCGCCTTCTTCACCCGCGGCACGTCGAAGAACCGCTTCGCCAAATACAGCGAGGAAGGCGCCGACTATGTCGAGAACATGCAGCGGCTGCTGCGCAAGTTCGAGACCGCCAAGGGCATCGTCCCGGCACCGGTCCGCAAGGACGCCGCACAGCCGACCCGGGTCGGCGCGATCTATTACGGCTCGACGACGCCGGCGATGCATGAGGCGCTGGAGAAGCTGGCGTCGCAGGGCATTCATATCGACACGATACGCGTGCGCGCCTTCCCCTTCTCGGACGAGATCATCGATTTCGTGCTCGACCACGACCAGATCTTCCTGGTCGAGCAGAACCGCGACGCGCAGCTCCGCACGCTCCTGATCAACGAGGGCGCGCTCGACCCGGCACGCATCGTGCCGATCCTTCACTATGACGGCACGCCGATCACGGCCCGCTTCATCATCGAGGCGATCGTCCGGCAATGGCGGGCGCTTTCCGGCGCCGCAAGCAGGGACGCAGCGGAATGACTTACGTCGTCAAGCCGAAGTTTCACCACCCCGCCCTACCGAAGAACAGCCTGGGCTTCACGCATCGCGATTATGAGGGCTCGGTCTCGACGCTTTGCGCCGGCTGCGGGCATGACTCGATCTCGTCGGCGATCATCCAGGCCTGCTTCGAGCTCGACCTGCCGCCGCACCGCATCGCCAAGATGTCGGGCATCGGCTGCTCGTCGAAGACGCCGACCTATTTCCTCGGCCAGAGCCACGGCTTTAACAGCGTGCACGGCCGCATGCCATCGGTGGCGACCGGCGCCAGCCTCGCCAATCGCGACCTCATCTATCTCGGCGTTTCCGGCGACGGCGATTCCGCCTCGATCGGCCTCGGCCAGTTCGCGCATTGCCTGCGGCGCGGCGTCAACATGGTCTACATCGTCGAGAATAACGGCGTGTATGGCCTGACCAAGGGCCAGTTCTCGGCGACCGCCGACATGGGCTCGACTTCGAAGAAGGGCGCCAGCAACAACGACTCGCCGATCGACATGGTCTCGATGGCGCTGCTGCTGGGCGCGACCTATGTCGGCCGCAGCTTTTCGGGCGACAAGGATCAGCTCGTGCCGCTGATCGCCGGGGCGATCCGGCATCGCGGCGCCGCCTTCATCGACGTGCTCAGCCCCTGCGTGACCTTCAACAACCACGCCGGCTCGACCAAGAGCTTCGATTATGTGCGCGAGCATAATGAAGCGGTGAACATGCTCGACGTGATGATCCCGCGCGAGACGATCACGGCGCAGTATGAGCCGGGGACGCTGGAAGAAGTCGAGCAGCATGACGGTTCGGTGCTGCGGCTGCGCAAGCTCGCCGCGGATTACGACCCGACCAACCGCCTCGGCGCCATGTCCTATCTGCAGGAGCGGGCAGCACTCGGCGAGGTCGTTACCGGCCTCCTCTATATCGATCCGGGCTCTGGCGACCTGCATGACCGGCTGAAGACCATCGACGCGCCGCTGAACGGGCTGCGCGAAGCCGAGCTCTGCCCGGGCTCGAAGGCGATCGACGCGATCAACGCCAGCCTCCGCTGACAGCGGTCGCCCTGGCCGGCGTTGCAATTCCGGCCGCTTCGGGCCATGCATTCGGCCGAAGACTAGGCGATGAATTGAGGGCGCCGAGCTAGCCCCACGCCGCTCATTCCCGCGAAAGCGGGAACCCAGGGCCTTACGGCACGGCTTGTGTTCGGCGCCCTGGATCCCCGCTTTCGCGGGGATGGGCGGGTTGGGATGGCGGTGCGTTTCCCACTCCATCTCAGAGGCGCGGGCTCCAGGGCATGTATATCGTCACCGGTGCGGCCGGCTTCATCGGCTCGAACCTCGTCAAGGCGCTGAACGACCGCGGCGAGGAGGACATCCTCATCGTCGACGACCTGACCGACGGCAAGAAGTTCGCCAACCTCGCCGACTGCACCTTCGCCGACTATCTCGACCGCGACGCGTTCCGCCAGCGCATCCGCGCCGGGGAGGAATTCGGCGAGGTCAGCGCCATCTTCCATCAAGGCGCCTGCACCGACACGCTGGAGCAGAACGGCCGTTATATGATGGACGCCAATTTCGAGGCGTCGAAGGAGATCTTCGGCTGGACGCAGATGCGCAAGATCCCGCTGGTCTACGCGTCATCGGCGGCGGTCTACGGCTCTTCTCTCGATTTCCGCGAGGGCGGCGACGGCGAAGTGCCGCTCAATGTTTATGGCTGGTCGAAGCTGGTGTTCGACCAATGGCTCCGCCGCCGCTGGGACGAGTTGAAGGCGCCGGTCGTCGGGCTCCGCTACTTCAACGTCTATGGGCCGCGCGAGGCACATAAGGCGCGGATGGCGAGCGTCATCCATCATTTCAGCAAGCAGGTCGCGGCGACCGCTAAGGTGCGCCTCTTCGGCGGCTCGCACGGCTATCCCGACGGCGAGCACCGGCGCGACTTCATCTTCGTCGAGGATATCGTCGCCGCCAATCTCTGGGCCGCCAACGGCGCCGGCACCTCCGGCATCTTCAATATCGGGACCGGCGAGAGCCGCAGCTTCAACGACGTGGCCAGGGCCGTGATCGACTGGCACGGGCGCGGCGAGATCGAATATTTCCCGATGCCGGACGATCTCAAGCCGGCCTACCAGGCCTTTACGGAGGCCGATTTGTCGCGACTTCGCGAGGCGGGCTGCGACATCGCCTTCACGAGCGTCGAGGACGGCGTCCGGCGGACGCTCGACGCCACGGCGCAGCGGGCGGGTTAAGCGCGGATCAGCGCGTCAACCGCCTCCGCCACACGCTCGAAATCGACCACGTCCATGCAGCTCCTGCCGCCGGCGGCGTGGGCGCAGTCGCGCGTTCGGCAGGGTGCTGCCGGGTTGGTCGACTGGATGACCGCCTGGCCTTCGCCATAGGGGCCGGTCAGGCCCGGATCGGTGGGGCCGAAGAGCCAGACGCCCGGCACGCCGAGCGCGGTCGCCAGATGCATCAGGCCTGAATCGAGACCGATGGCGCAGGCGGCGCCGCCGACGACAGCGGCTAGCTCGGCACCGCCAAGGCGGTCTTCGAGGACGACGGCGTTTCCCGCAGCGGCGATACGCCCGGCGCGCGCCTTTTCCTCGTCATTGCCCCAGGGCAGGACGGCGGGGAGCCCCTGTCCGGCAAGGTGCCCGACGAGACGCCGCCAGTTCGCCTCCGGCCAGAGCTTCGAGGGCCAGCTGGCGCTGTGCAGAAGGATGGCATAGCGGGCTGGCAGGCCGGCGCGCCGGTCATCGGAATTCGGCAGGCCGAAGCTGCCGCGCCCGGTGGGAAGCTCGTAGTGGAGGGCGGCGGCAAGCAGGCGGCGGTTGCGCTCGACGGCGTGGAGGTCGCGCGGGACGGCGACGGTTCGGTCGTAGAAACGGCTCGCGGCCGGCTCGCGAATGCTGTCGGCGTCATAGCCGGCGACCGGCGCGACGGCGAGCCGTGCCGTCGCAATGCTCTTGAGGAGCCCCTGCAGGTCGATGACGAGATCGTAGTGATGGGCCTGCAATTCGCGGCGAAGGCCGTTACGTGCTGCGAAGAGGGCCGGCCAGCGGGTCGGCGGCCAGCGCAGGCGGCGATCGGCGACCGTGAAGACCTGGCCTACCGCGGGATGGAGGGCGGCGATCGAGGCGAAGCCCTCCTCGACCAGCCAGTCGATTTCGACATCGGGACGAAGCGCCGCAAGATCGGAGATTGCCGGCATGGCATGGACGACGTCGCCGAAGGAGGACAGCTTGACGATCAGGATCCTCATGGCGACAGCGCCGCGAGGCTTTCGATACTGACGACGGAGATCTTCGTCTGCCAGGCGAGGACGGCGGCACGATCGCGGGCGCCCTGCCCGGTCGCGACGTGAACGGCGCGCGGCAGGCCCGCGGCCTCCGCCGCCCGGACGTCGATGAGCTTGTCGCCGGCCATCAGCGAGCGGGACAGATCGAGGCCGAGCACATCGGTTGCGGCCCGGATCATGCCGGCCGCCGGCTTCCGCCAGCCGCAACGGTCGCCCTCCTCCGGCGAATGGCCGCAGGCGACGACGGCGTCGAAGACGATGCCGTCCGCGGCGAGCAGGCTTTCGAGCCGCGCCGCGACCGCGTCGTAATCCTCCCAGCCATAGAGGCCACGGCCGATGCCGGACTGGTTAGTGACGATGACGAGCGCGTAGCCGGCATCGCGGAAGCGGGCGAGCGCCGCGGCGACGCCCGGGATAAGCCGGACATCTTCGGCGCGGCAGACATAGCCCGGATCCTCGATCAGCGTTCCGTCGCGGTCGAGGAAGAGCGCCGGGCCATTGCGCTTCGGCTGTTCGGCAAGCGCGATGCGGTGAGGCTCGTTCGCCACGTCACTTGCCCGGAGCGAAAGCCGCGTCGATCGCCGCGCAGAGGAAATGGCCGATGAAGCTGTGCATCTCCTGAATGCGGGCGGTGTTGTCGCTGGGCACCACGAGGCAGTGATCGGCGAGCCGTTCCGCCGCCACGCTGCCGCCGTCGCGGCCGGTGAGGCAGGCGGTGACAAGCCCGGCCGAGCGCGCGGCCTTGAGCGCGGCGACGACATTGGGCGAGGTGCCCGAGGTGGTCAGGCCGATGAGGAGGTCACCCTTGCGACCGAGCGCGGCGACCTGGCGGGCGAAGACCTGCTCGAAGCCGAGATCGTTGCCGGCGGCCGTCAAGGCCGAGCTGTCGGTGGTCAGCGCGATCGCCGGCAGCGCCTGGCGGTCGGTCTCGAAGCGGACGGTTAATTCTGTGGCGATATGCTGGCTGTCGGCGGCGCTGCCGCCATTGCCGCAGAGGAGAAGCTTGCCGCCGGCGCGGAGCACCGATATAGCCGCTTCGGCAAGATGGCCCGCGGGTTCCGCCAGGACGGACATCCGGCCGGCAACGGCCTTATGATCGTCGAGCAGGCGGCCGAAATCGGCGCCGGACGCGGGGCGGTCAGCACTCATGGCGGCGCTCCCTTTCCGGGAGCGTCGCGAAACGACAGAGGCGGGCGGAAGCGGTCAACATGGGCGAACAAAGCTCTACTGTCATCGATCGTCTCGCACAAGCAAGCGTGCTTGTCGTCGGCGACGTGCTCCTCGACCGTTTCGTCGACGGTAAGGTCACGCGCGTCTCGCCCGAAGCCCCGGTCCCGGTCCTCAAATACGGGGCGGCGCGCCCGCTCCTCGGCGGCGCCGGCAATGTCGCGGCCAACCTCGTCGCCTATGGTGCCGGCGTCACGCTGGTCGGCATGACCGGGGCCGACGATGCCGCAAGGGAGCTTGCCGCGATCTGCGCCAAGTCGAGCCTGCTAGAGGCGCGCTTCGTCGCCGATCCAAGCCGGCCGACGACGGTCAAGACGCGCTATCTCGGCGGCTGGCACCAGTTGCTGCGCGTCGACTCGGAAGAGACGCATGCCATGGCGGAGAGCATCGCCGCCGCGATCGTCGCAGCCGCCGAAGAGGCGATGCGCCACCGGCGCGTGCTGATCCTTTCCGACTACGGCAAGGGCGTTCTCGACGCCGCGACGATCGGACGGCTGATCGCGGCGGCGCGAAAGGCCGGCCTGCCGGTCGTCGTCGATCCGAAGAAGCCGACGACGTCGGTCTTCGCGGGCGCCTCGCTGATCACGCCCAATCTCGAGGAGATGGCGCAGTTCACCGGCATCCGCGCCACCACCGACGAGGCCGCCGAACAGGCCTGCCGCTACGTCCTCGGCACATGCGAGATCGACGCGATCCTGCTGACGCGGGGCGAAGCCGGCATGACGCTGGTCGAGCGCGGCAAGGAGCCGCTGCATGTGCGGGCCGCGACGCATCGGGTGTTCGACGTCACCGGCGCCGGCGACACCGTAATCGCGACGCTCGCGGCCGCGTTGTCGGCCGGGACGGACTTGCCGGAGGCCGTGCGGGTCGCCAATGCCGCGGCCGGTGTTGCCGTCACCAAGCCGGGCACGGCGACCGTGCTGCCCGGCGAGTTGCGCCAGGCGATGGGTTTTGGCGAGACCGCCGGCGTCGTCGGCGGCGCGGACGCCGCCAGCCGGATCGTCGCCTGGAAAGAACAGGGATTGAAGGTCGGCTTCACCAATGGCTGCTTCGACCTCCTGCATCGCGGCCATCTTTATTCCCTGGAGCAGGCCTCGCGCCGCGTCGACCGGCTGGTCGTCGGCGTCAATTCGGACGCCTCGACGCGTGGCCTGAAAGGCCCTGGCCGGCCCGTGCAGGACGAAGCGACCCGTGCGGCGGTCGTCGCGGCGCTGCGCTTCATCGACCTCGTCGTGATCTTCGCGGAGGCGACGCCGGAAGCGCTCATCCGGACGCTTCATCCGAACGTGTTGTTCAAGGGCGAGGACTACAAGGAAGAGGCGGTCGCCGGCGGCGACTTCGTCAAGGCGAATGGCGGCCGGGTCGAACTCCTGCCGCTCCTCTCCGGCCATTCGACGACGGCGACCGTCGCGCGGCTGCGCGAGACGAAATAGCGTTTAACTGCCTCCGACGACCTTCGTAATGACGAGCTTCATCGCGGTCGTGACGGCCCGGGCTTCCTCGCCCGCATCGATCTCCAGCGCCGCCCGGTCGAAGGCCGCGGACAGCAGCGCCGTCAGGTGGGCGAGCGACACGCCCTTTGGCGCCTGCATCGCGGCCTGCAAGCCGTCGCGCAGAGTTTGTGCAGAGGAGTCGTTGTCGATCTCCTGCATGGCGGCGACGCCCAACGCGGCCGGCCCGTCGATCAGCAGCAGCCGTGTCCGGCCCGGCAGCTTCATCGCCTTGAGATAGGTCTCGCTGCCGGCAAGCAGCGCGGCGAGCGGCGATGAAGAATTGGTGGTGGACCGGTCGATCTCGTGGGCGACCGCCCTCGCCTCGGCCTCAACCACGGCGCGGAACAGGGCCCGTTTGTCCGCAAAGTGATGGTAGAGCGCGCCGCGCGTGATCCCGGCGGCGGCGACGATGTCGGGCGTCGAGGTCTCGGCGTAACCGCGCTCGACGAAGAGCGCCCGCGCGGCCTGCAGCAGCGCCTCGCGCGTCGCGTCCGATCTTTCCTGGTTAGTCCGCGGTGATTTTTTCGCTTGCATACATACAGCCTGTATGTTTATTGTTTAACAAACATACAGGCTGTATGCTTCCTTTGCAAGGAGACGATCCGATGAAAGCCAACAGCTATTATCCGGTGCTGATGACCGACGATGTCGCCGGGACCGCCGCCTTCTATGAACGGCATTTCCGCTTCCAGTCGCTCTTTTCCAGCGACTGGTATGTCCATCTCCAGTCGACCGAAGACGCCTCGGTAAACCTCGCGATTCTCGACGGCAACCACGAGACGATCCCGGCGCCGATGCGCGGGCGGACGGTGTCGGGGGTGCTGCTCAATTTCGAGGTCGACGATCCCGATGCGATCCATGCGGAAGCCGTCGCGGCCGGCCTGCCGATCCTCCTCCCCTTGCGGGACGAGGCCTTCGGACAAAGGCATTTCATCACCGCCGATCCGAACGGCGTGATGATCGACGTGATCAAGCCGATCCCGCCCAGCGCGGAATTCGCGGCACAGTATGACGCGGCGGCGCTGCCGGCGTGAGCGTGGACAGGGCGGGATACCCTCTCCCATGGGGAAAGCTTCGAGCCTTAGTGAGCGAAGCGAATTTAGGCGAGAAGGGTGAGGGGCTGAAGCGGTCGTGGATCCATCAGCTCCGTATGCCCTCACCCTCTTTCTCTAAGGCGGGACTGCGCCCGCCAAGAGAAAGAGCCCTCTCCCCACGGGAGAGGGTAAACGCGGCATCCACTCGTGAACGGCGATAGCTCCGCCTCAGCAAAAATCGAAATCGCAGCCTTCGTCGGCTTGCAGGATGTGGGAGTGATAGAGCCGGTCGTAGCCGCGGCGTGCGGTGACGGGCGGCTTCGGCAGGGCGGCGCGGCGTTTTGCGAGCGTCGCCTCGTCGACGAGGAGGTCGATGCTCTTGTCCTTGACGCTCAGCCGGATGCGGTCGCCGGTCTCGACGAGCCCGAGCGGCCCGCCGGTCGCGGCATCCGGCGTGACGTGCAGGATGACGGCGCCGTAGGCGGTGCCCGACATGCGCGCATCGGAGATGCGGATCATGTCCTTGATGCCGGCACGGGCAAGCTTCTTCGGGATCGGCAGGTAGCCGGCCTCGGGCATGGCGGAATCGCTCGCCGGCCCAGCATTCTGCAGGACGAGGATATCGTCGGCCTTGACGTCGAGGTCGTCGGCGTCGATGCGGCTGGAAAGGTCTTCCAGCGAATTGAAGACCACGGCGCGGCCGGTGTGCTCGAAGAGCCTGCTGTCGGCCGCCGAGCGCTTGAGGATCGCGCCGCCGGGCGCCAGCGAGCCGAACAGGGCGACCAGGCCGCCCTCGGGCTCGATCGGATCCTCGCGCGACTTGACCACGGTGCGGTCGACCGGATCGGCGGGCGGCTTCGCCAGCCATTCGCCGAGCGTCTCGCCGGTGACGGTCATGGCGTCGAGATGGAGGAGCGGCTTGATCTCGCGCATCACGGCGTCGAGGCCGCCGGCGGCGAAAAGGTCTTCCATATAGTGGCTGCCGACCGGCTTCAGGTTCACGAGAACCGGAGTCGTGTCAGAGAGTTCATTGAATTTCTTCAAGTCGATCTTGATGCCGGCGCGGCGGGCGACGGCGGTCAGATGGATGACGGCATTGGTCGAGCCCGAGATCGCCATCAGCACGCGGATGGCGTTCTCGATCGACTTCTCGGTGATGATCTTCGACGGCGTCAGGTCGGTGCCGATGAGCTGCGCGGCGCGGAAGCCGGATTCCTCGGCGCAGCGCAGGCGGTCGGCATGCACTGCCGGGATCGCCGCCGAATGCGGCAGGGCCATGCCGAGCGCCTCTGTGAGGCAGGCCATGGTGCTCGCCGTGCCCATGACGGCGCAACTCCCCGTCGTGGTCGACAGCCGCCCCTCGACGAGATTGATCTCCTCCTCGCTGATGTCGTTGGCGCGGTAGCGTCCCCAGAAGCGCCGGCAATCGGTGCAGGCGCCGAGCCGCTCGCCGCGGTGGCGCGAGGTCGACATCGGGCCGCCGACCAGCGAGATCGACGGGATATTGGCCGAGGCCGCCGCCATCAGCTGGGCCGGCACGGTCTTGTCGCAGCCGCCCATCAGGACGACCGAGTCCATCGGCTGGGCGCGGATCATCTCCTCGGTGTCGAGGGCCATGAGATTGCGGAATTTGAGGCTAGTCGGCGACAGGAAGACCTCGCCCAGCGAGATCGTCGGGAATTCGAGCGGCAGGGCGCCGCCGGCCAGCACGCCGCGTTTCACCGCCAGCAGCAGTTCAGGGAAATGCCGGTGGCAATTGTTGAAGCCGGAATGGGTATAGGCGATGCCGACGACCGGACGGTCGAGCATGGCGTCCGAATAGCCCATCGATTTGGCGAAGGACCGGCGGAGATACTTCGCAAAAGCCGGGTCGCCGTAATTGGTCAGTCCGCGCGCGATGCCGCGCGGGCCCTTGTCAGCCTTGTCGGTCATGGATTTTTCCGGTGAGAGAAAGCTGTTGCCCTAGTCATTATCCGCGGAATGGAACGACCGCAATATAGGCCGTTCCCTCGCGGAAATGCTCGCGAATACCGTCAGGCGCGGACGGCTGTCAGGCGGGTCGCCACTTCCCTGGCGCTGGCCAGGAGTTCCGCCATCGCCTTGCGGGCCCGGGGAGCGTCGGAATCGACAATCGCGTCATAGACGGCGTTGTGGATGCCGACCACGGTTTCGGCGTCGTTGGCGACCTCGTGCTGGAGACGGAAGCTCGCTTCGAGCAGGGGGCCGAGGATCATGCTCAGGCGTTCGATCAGGGCGTTTCCGCTGGCGGCGAAGATCGCCAGATGGAATTCGACATCGGCAGCATAGAAGCGGTCCGGGTCATCGACGGCAGCGCGCATGGCATCCAGCGCCGCGCCGATCTTCGCAACACGGCGGGTATCCCCGCGGCTTGCGGCGAATTCGGCAGCGGCCGGCTCGATGAGCCGGCGAAGCTCGACGAGGTCGCTGACGAAATCCGGTGGAAGCGTATCGGCCCGGTGCCAGGCGAGAACGTCAGGGTCGAGGAGATTCCAGGCGGTGCGCGGCACGACATGGGTACCGGCGCGCCGACGCGACGTCACCAGCCCCTTCGCGGCCAGGACTTTCAGGGCTTCGCGCACAGCCTGGCGGCTGACGGCGAATTTCCGGGAAAGCTCCGCCTCGCGCGGTAAGGCTTCCCCTTCGCGAATTCCCCCCGACACGATCCGCCGGCCTATGTCGTGTGCAACCCGCCCATGCAGCGCGGCAAGCGGATAGAGGCGTTTATCGATTACGGCCCGTCCCTCCCTCCGAAACGATCTCGACGAAAAATTAGCCTAGTTTGGAATTAACCCGCGGTCCATCGAATCGTTAACGCTCCAGGCGTGCATCAGGACCGCGCCCACAACTGAGCCAAGCCACCGAATTTTCTAATTTCTTCGTCGGCGGAAATCAGAATGAGCGAATGGGTTATGGCTTGCGCGACCAGCAGCCGGTCAAACGGATCAGGATGAGCCCAATCGAGCGCCGCAGCTTGCTCAGCCTCAACGGCGTGGATCGGGAGTTCATGGAAGCCATTGGCGCTGATGGCGGCAGAAGGCGAAGCGGCAATCGACAGTTTGCCCTTTCGCGCCTTCAACGCGATTTCCCATACCGATGCGGCACTGACAAATATTCGATTGGTTGGATCGGCGATGATGCCCAGCGCTTCTTTCTCAAGCCGTCGATCAGCGATCTGCCACCAGAGAAAGATATGGGTATCTAGAAGAAACTCGCTCATTCGCCGTCGAACATGCGGACAATATCCGCGTCGAGCGCGTCAAAGTCCGGCGCTATATAGGTGATCTTCATGCTGTTGACCGGCTTCCGCTTCTTAGCAACGGAGGGCGCCGATATAAGCCGCGCCTTCGGAACACCGTTTTTCGAAATAACGATTTCCTCGCCTGAGGCTGCCTCCTCTACAAGACGCGAGAGGCCTGTCTTTGCCTCGTAAAGACTGACGAACTTCGTCATCACAAACTCCTGACCAGCTTGACCAACCTTAAGATAGGCAGATTTAAAAATTGGTCAAGCTGGTCAAGTCGCAATCAGACGATATCGACGGCCTCGCCCCGCTCCGACGACTGCACGATCGCCTCGAAGATCTGCATGTTGGCGATCATCTGCTCGGTGGTGATCGGATACGGCGCCTTGCCGGCGACGGCATCGGCCCAGGCCTCGATGTTGAGCGCGACGGTGTTGATCTTCTCGTGCTTGACCGTCTCCTTGTTGCTCTTGGCGTCGGAGTAAGTCAGCTCGGACGGATCCTTGCGCTCGGTGTTGTTCGGCTCGCGCGCCTCGAGCCAGCCCTTGTCGCCGAAAACGGTGAAGCGGCCGTAGAAGGGCGTCGTGGTCAGCACGCCGAGCTGCGCCGTCATGCCGTTCTGGAAGGTGAGATGGACCGAGAGCGTATCGACCGGCGCCGGACCGCCGGCGAGACCGGCGGTGTGCGCCCAAACCCGCTTGGCGGGGCCGAAGAGCCAGACGAAGAAATCGGTGAGATGGATGCCGCGGCCGGTATAGCCCGCCGCCGGGGCCTCCTTCGGATCGTGCCGCCAGCTCTTGTCGTCGAGGGTTTCGAAGATGCTGTGGCTGAAATTGGTCTCGACATGGAGCGGCTTGCCGATGTCGCCGGCATCCATGCGCCGCTTGAGCTCCTGCATGGTCGGCTCCCAGCGGCGCTCATGGCCGATGCCCAGCGTGACGCCGGCCTTCTCGCAGGCCTCGATCATGCGCCGGGCGGAGGCGACCGACAGCGCCAGCGGCTTCTCGCAGAAGACGTGCTTGCCGGCCGCCGCTGCCTTCAGCGTCAGCGGCTCATGCAGCGAGTTCGGCACGGTGATGATGATCGCGTCGATCTTCGGATCGGCGAGCACCTTCTCGACATCGTCGGTGAGCGCGATACCATATTCGCCGGCGAAATTGTCGAGCCGGTCGGCGGCGAGATCGACGCCGGTCGTCACGGTGACCTTCTTGTTGCCGGCAAGAGACTTGACCATCATCTTGCCCCACCAGCCGAGGCCAATCACCGCTGCACGCATTGCACTGCTCCCCTTGAGAATTTTGCGGTAGTATAAGGAGATCGGGGAAGGCCGAAAGCCTTTCGTCCGACAATTTCCGCCAGAGCGTTGCGGGAGAGCGGATGGCCGACGCAGTCACGAAGCCCAAGACAAAGACCAAGCTAAAGACGGAGCGGCCGAAGCTTCACAAGGTCATCCTGGTCAATGACGATTTCACGCCGCGCAAATTCGTCGTGATGGTGCTGAAGGCCGAATTCCGGATGAGCGAAGACCAAGCCTACAAGGTCATGGTCACCGCGCACCAGAAGGGCGTCTGCGTCGTCGCGGTCTATACCAAGGACATCGCCGAGACGAAGGCGACGTGGGCCACCGACGCCGGACGGGCGCAGGGCTATCCCCTGCTCTTCACGACCGAGCCCGAAGAGTAACGCCGCCCGCCCGGCTAGCGCCCGTCGATCTGCTTGCCGATCACGGCGATGGCCTGCTGGTAGACGCTGGCCGCGTTCCAGCCCTGCAGGGCGCCGAAATTGGCCTCGCCGGGCTGATAGCCGCCGCCGGCACGCCAGCCATGGCCTTTCAGGAAGTTAGCGGTCGAGGCCAGCGCATCGGCGCGCGAGCGGACGAGGTCGACGCGGCCGTCGCCGTCGCCGTCGACGCCGTAGCGGACGACGCTGCGCGGCAGGAACTGGGTCTGCCCGATCTCGCCATGCGCCGCACCGATCGAACCGGCGCTGATCGTCCCGTTCTGGATGAGTTGCAGGGCCGCATAGAGCTGGTCGGTGAAATATTCGGTGCGACGGCAGTCATAGGCGAGCGTCGCCACCGCGGAGATCGTGTTCGAATTTCCCATGAAGCCGCCGAAGCCGGTTTCCATCCCCCAGATGGCAAGGAGCGGTCCCGGCGGAACGCCGTAGCGCTGCTCGATGCGTTTCAGGAGGGCTGCGTTCTGACCCTTCATGCTTTTGCCGCGCTGGGCGATCGCCGGACCGCCGCGCTTCGCCATGAAGGCGCTCAGCGACAGCTTGAAGCCGCCCTGCCCGCGATCGGCGGAGATCGTCTTCTTCGAGTAGGTCGTCCCTGCCAAGGCGGACAAGGCCTTGCCGCTGACGCCGTTGGACTTGGCCTCCTTGGCGAAGGCCGTCTTCCAGCTATTGAAGCCGGCGGCGGTGTTGCCGCATTTGGCAGCCTCCGCCATGCCCGCCGTCAGGCCGAGCGCCAATATTGCTGCCGCGCCGATCCGGCCAATCTTCATAAGACGCATGTTGCCTCCACCCTGCACCGCCGCCCGGACCAATTCTCGCATGATCCAATGACGCCTCGTCAACAATCCGGAGGCTAGCGTTCCGGGCGATTCTGTCCAGCGGCTGTATTTCAGGCCGGAGGCGGCTGGGCTTTCCGCCATTTCATGGCGTTTACGATACCGATCGGAAGCGCGATCGCGGCGATGATAGAGGCCGCGATCAGGGTCTCGGACATGCCGATGATGTCGGCGAAGAAGCCGAGAATGATCGAGTTGACCGCCGACGCGCCGATGACCAGCACGACCCAGAGCCCCATGACGCGGCCGCGATAGGCCTCGTTCAGCGATAGCTGGACAGAGGTCTGCAGATCGATGGCGCTCGCCGAGGCGCAGAAGCCGAGGGCAGCAATCAGCGCTAGCGCTATCCACCAGTCATGGGTGGCGGCGAGGACGATCGTGACGGCGATGCCGATGACGGTGGAAATGTAGGGTTGCAGGGAAATTCCCGATTCGCTCGGTCCCGAGCGGCGCATGGCGACGAAGACGGAGGCGACGAGCGCCCCTCCCCCACCGGCGGCCAGCATCTGGCAAAGCCCCTCGGCGCCGCGATGATACTCGCCGTCGGCGATGGCCGGCAGGATCTCAAGCACGCCGCGGACGGTCAGCGAATAGACCGTCATCAGCAGCATGCCTTCGCGGATCACCGGATGGCTCAAGGCATAGCGGGCGCCGTCGACGAACTCGGCCAGGAAGGCCTCGCGCTTCGATTTCGACGCCTCGCGGGGGCGCAGCTTGATGATCAGAAGGACTCCCAGGAAGGGAAAGATCATCGCGAGATTGATGGCGACGGTCGCCGTCGTGCCGATCGCCGCGATCAGCAGGCCGCCGATCGCCGGGCCGATGAGGCGGGCGCCGTTGAAGTTGATGCCGTGGATGGTGATCGCGTTAGCGAGCGCCTCCTTGCCGACGATCGAGGGGACGAGAACGAATCGAATCGTGCGGTCGGCCATGGAGGTGATGCCGATCGTCAGGGCGACGAGGCAAAGCAGCCAGATGTTCAGGAGATCGGCGATGAGGAGAATCAGAAGGAAGGCGACGATCGCGATGACACCGAGCTGGCTGAGAATCGCAGCGCGGCGGAGATCGACCCGGTCGAGGAGAACCCCCAGAAACGGCCCGCCGACGATGGTCGGGGCAAAGAGCACGAATGAGACGATGCCGACCCAGGACGCCAGGCCGGTGAGTTCCCAGGCTAGCCAGCCGAGAACCACACGATTCACCCACAGCGCGTTCAGGCCGAAAAAGTTTCCGGCTGTGAACAGAATGAACTCACGGCTTTGAAACGCGGGGAAGCGCATCGGCGGGGCTAGTCTCGGGCCAGGCGGTAGGACAGGCTCACCGGTCAGGCGAACCGCAGGTCTGGAAGTCTTGGACGCATGGCGCAGCATTCAGGCAGCAGCCATCCCTTTTGACGCCCAATCGGCGTCTCGGCAAGGCCGGATAACGGCTGAAAAGAGAGCGGCGCGACCGGAGGCCGCGCCGCCAGGACCGGGGCAATCCGATTACCAACCGAAGGCGAAGGTCGCGCCGGTGCCGCCATTGCCGTTCTGGACGGCATGGGCGTTGGTGTTCTTGCCGAACTGGAAGACGCCGTAGGAATTGCCGTTGCCGTTCTGGGTGAGCGTGCCGTTGTGGCCGCTGCCTTCCTGGTGGACGACGCCGAAATTGCCGCTGCCGAACTGGGCAAGGCCGGCCGCGTTGTTGTTGCCGAGTTGCTTGATCGAGCCGCCCTTGACGGCATTGACGATGCCGTAGATGGCGAGGCCGGTCTTCATGGCCTGCTCTTCCTTGGCGTTCTTCGGGGCGATGTTGAAAGAGATCGAGCCGCCGGCCGAGGCCGGGGCGGCGAAAGCCGCGGAGCCGATCGCGGTGGCGAGGGCGGCGGCGATGAGGGTCTTGGTGCGGGTCATGATCGTTCTCCTGAGCTTCGGTTGTGCGCTGATGTCTCAGCCGATGCGTGGAGATTGACGCCGCGGCGCTGAACCCAAACGGAACCCGATATTCAGAAACGGTTCATTGCGAAAAATCGCGCGGAAAAAATTGGACGAGATGCGGGAGGCCAAACGCAGAAAGGGCCCCGGTTTGCCCGGAGCCCCTTCGGCAGGTGTTTTGAGGGTGGCGGTCAGAGGGCGCCGCCGACCCTTTCCTCGCACGCAACGGTCACGCCGTCAGCGGTGACTTCGAGGGTGGCGTCATAAATCGAATTGCCGCCGAGGCTGACACGGCCAAGCGTGGCCGGTGCGCCGGGACCGGCCGAGAAATTGCCGCCCTGCGAGATATTGGTGCCGCCACCGCCGCCGGCGCTGGCGACCTTGAAGCGATACGAACCACCGAGCGGCGCATCCGCGTGGACCATGCCGGCCAGTGAGACCATCGCACCCTGTTTCACGGTTTCGATCTCGCAGCGGAGCGGGCCGGATGAGGATCCCGCCTGCCCGGTCCCGATCATCGCAGCGGCGATGCCGAGGCCGAGGATGACGGACGCTATTTTGCTGGGCTTGCCGAACATCTTCGATCTCCTGTTGGGTTCTGGCGATGGGCCGGGGGACGGAAAGCCGTTCCCCGGCCGATCGAGGCATTCATTCGATGGTTACGGGCAGGTCTGGACGAAGGCCGCGACGTTGCCCGAGCCGCCCTGGGTCACGCCGGCGCTGCAGCCGTTGCCGACCTGGACGCCGGCGGCGATGTTGCCGTTGCCGTCCTGCGTCATGATCGCGGTGTGGTTGGCACCGAACTGGCCGACGCCGGCCGCATTGCCGTTGCCGTTCTGCCAGGTGTCGGCGTAGTTGTTGACGCCTTGCTGACCGATCGCCGCCGTGTTGTGGCTGCCGAACTGGTTGGCGACACCGGTGTTGAGCCAGCCGTTCTGATAGACGCCGATCTTGTTGTGCCAGCCGGCCTGGGCGCCGCCGGCCTGGTTCCACACACCCCACTGCTGGATATGGACGTCGTTGGCGAGGGCCGGGACCGAGGTGAAGCCGACGATGGCTGCGATGGCGCCGGCGGTGAAGAGCTTCGTGATCATTTTCCGTCTCCTGGTTGTGCGGGGGAGCCGCGTTGAACAGGGACCGTTCTAGAGAGCCCACCCGGAACCGGGTCTGAACCCGGTATTCAGAATCGGTTCAGGCGAAACTTTTTTGGAAGCCGGTGCCGATCGCGCCCGGTTGCCGGCCCTGTTCAGGCGCTGAAACCGGCCTTTCCACTTGCCTCGCCCGTCGGCCTCCGCCAGAGTGCCGGCCGCTGCCGGACGGGCAAGAAAAACAAGGATCTGGAGATTTCGGGAATGGACAAGAAAATCGCGGTGCTGGCGACGGGCGCCAATGGAAGCTGCATCTCAGCCGACCTCACGCGCGCCGGCCTCGACGTCTTCATGATCGACCAGTGGCCGGCCCATATCGAGGCGATGCGCGCCAACGGCCTGACCATCCGCATGAAGGACGAGGAATACAACACCAAGGTGAAGGCCTATCACCTCACCGACGTGTGCACGCTCAACGAGAAGTTCGACGTCGTGCTCCTCACCTCCAAGGCCTATGATTCCGCCTGGCTCACCGAATTCATCAAGCCGTATCTGGCCGACGACGGCATGATCATGGCCGTGCAGAACTGCATGACCGCCGAGATGATCGCCGACAAGGTCGGGCCGGAGCGCACCATGGGCGTCGTCGTCGAACTGGCCTCGCAGCTCTTCGACCCCGGCGAAGTCCACCGCAGCACCCGCCCCGAAAAGACCTGGTTCGGCGTTGGCGCCTTCCATCCCGCGCACCGGCACCGCGTCGAGGAGGCGCAGGCCTACCTCGCCAAGGCCGGTCGTTGCGACATCGTCTCCGAGGACGTGATCGCGGCGAAATGGATGAAGCTCGTCGTCAACTCGATGACCATGGCGCTGAAGGCCATCCTCGGCACGACCAACGAGCAGGTCTTCAAGCTCGACGGCGTCCGCGACATTTTCCTGCGCTCCGGCGAGGAAGCGCTGACCGCCGGCCAGATGATGGGCCACAAGATCGTGCCTATCTTCGGCCTCAAGAAGGAAGACGTCGAGAACACCAACCAGCTTCTCGAAGTCCTGCTCGAAAAGATAACGCATGACGTCGGGCCGACGGCCCTTAACACCATGCTGCAGGACCACATGAAGGGCCGCCTCAGCGAGATCGACATGATCAACGGCGTCGTGTCGGCGGAGAGCAACAAGCGCGGGCGGCCGACGCCGGTCACCGACCTCCTGATCGAGTTCACCAACGAAATCTATGCCGGCCGCTTGAAGCCCAGCACGGATAATTTCGCACTGATCAAGCAGCGCCTGGCGGTGCACTAGGGACCAGGCAGGCAAAGCGGAACGGGCCGCCCTCGTCCTTCGAGGCTCGGGGTCTCTTTCAGCCGTCCTCGCTCTCCTGTGGCCCTCGCACCTCAGGATGAGGGCGGGGCTGCTATCTCGATCGGGATAGGCACAAGCATCTTTCCGTCCTCATCCTGAGGTGCCCGGCGCAGCCGGGCCTCGAAGGACGAGGGCGGCCACCGTCTTTGTGCTCCCTGCGCGGAGATCACCCCGGCTGCTTCGCCCAGACCAGCCGCACGACGGAGCTGACGCCGTTCAGGACCTGCGGGGCTGTCCGGTAGACCGCCCGGTCGCCTTCCAGCTCGACAAAGCGGACGACATCGGTGCCCACCCAGTTGGGCAGGCTCGAGACCTCGATGGTGTGGACGACCTGTCTGCCGTCGAATCGCCAGGTGCCGGCATAGGCGCTGATGCCGGAAAAGGCCGCGGCGCGCTCCTCGACCGGCGCGGCCAGCCGGTCGGCGCTGAGCGGCGGCCGGTCGGCGTCGGTGACCACCGTCATCATCATGCCGTTGGGCAGGTAGTTGATGTAACCCACCGGGCGCTTGCCGAAAGCGGTGCCGATCCTGCGGTCCTCGCCATCGACCAGGAAGGCCTCCTGCAGCTTCCAGAGCCCGACAAGGGCGGCGGCCGGATCGTCGCTGTTCATTTAAATGGCTCCTCCGACAAGGGTTTTATTGATTTTTCGCCCTAACCCATGACACGATTTGGCGGAGATGCCATCTGCGACCTCCAAATCCCGCCCGGCCGGCAAATTCCCATGGGCCTCGTTATCCGACGAGGACCTGATGCAGGTGCGCCTCAAGGACCTGCACGTCTCGGTCGAGGGGAGCTGGCTCGATGAGCAGCTCGACCAATTGTGCGAGACGCTGGAGCAGCGCGGCATCGACGTCCATCCGCATGCCTGGATATCGGACGAGTGGTTCAGCCCCGATTCGACGCCGGGCATCGCCATCCCCTTCTACCTTGCCCATCCGCGGCTGATGCGGCTGGAGCGCAAGATGATCCTCGAGGTCGAGGGCGGCAACGCGCGCGACTGCCAGCGCATCCTGCGCCACGAGGCCGGCCATGTCGTCCAGAACGCCTTTCAGCTGCACAGACGGCGGAAATGGCAGGAGCTTTTCGGCCGCTCGTCGCAGCGCTACCCAAAATATTACCGTCCGAATCCGGCAAGCAAACACTTCGTTCAGCATCTTCGGCTTTGGTATGCACAGGCACACCCCGACGAGGATTTCGCCGAGACCTTCGCGGTCTGGCTCAAGCCCCGTTCCGACTGGCGCGAGCGCTATGCCGACTGGCCGGCGCTGAAGAAGCTCGAATATGTCGACGAACTCATGACTGAAATCGCAGGCCAGAAACCGGTGCTGACGCGTCGCGAGACAGTCGATCCGCTGAGCTCGCTAACCTGGACGCTCGCCGAGCATTACGCCCGGCGGCAGGCCTTCTATGCCAGCGAATCGCCGCGCATCTACGACCGCGACCTGTTGCGCATCTTCTCGGAGACGCCGCGCCACAAAGCGGCGCCGGCGGCATCGTCCTTCCTCCTCAGGAACCGGACGCGCATCCGCCAGATGGTCTCGCAATGGACCGAGGAATATCAGCTGGCGCTCGACCTCGTGCTCGACGACATGATCCTCCGCTGCCGCGAGATGAAGCTCCGGGCGCCCGGCAACGAGCGCAAGCTCCTGACCGACTTCACGCTGCTGCTCACCGCGCGGACCATCCATTCGCTCTACGATCCGGCTCGCCGCAAGTGGTTCGCGCTATGAAGCCGCTCCGCGTCCTCGTCCTCTCGCATCCCGACCTCATCGCTCCAGCATCGACCGTGGGCCGGAACGAGCGCGAGCTCTATAACTGGAAGACGGTGTCGAGCGTCATGGGGGCGCTGCTTGCCGCCGGACACGATGTCCGGGCGCTCGGCGTGCAGTTCGAGCTGCGGCCGATCCGCGACGAGATCGTCGGCTGGCAGCCGGACGTGGTTTTCAACCTGCTCGAAGAATTTCACGGCGAGACCGCCTACGACCAGAATGTCGCGAGCTACCTGGAACTGCTGCGCGCCCCCTTCACGGGCTGCAATCCGCGCGGCCTGATGCTGTCGCGTGGCAAGGATCTGTCGAAGACGCTCGTCGCCTATCACCGCATCCCGACTCCGGACTTCGCCGTCTTCCCGATGCAGCGCAAGGTGAAGCGCCCGCCCCGGCTCGAATTCCCGCTGATCGTCAAGACGCTCTCGGAGGACGCCTCGCGCGGCATCGCGCAGGCCTCGGTGGTCAATTCCGACGAGAAGCTCGCCGAGCGCGTCGCCTTCATCCATGAGCGCATCGGCACGGCGGCGATCGTCGAGCAATATGTCGAAGGCCGCGAACTCTATGTCGGCGTGCTCGGCAATGACCGCCTGCGCGTGCTGCCGGTCTGGGAACTTGAATTCGGCGACAGCTCCAGCCGCGCCAACCGCATCGCCACGGCGCGGGTCAAGCACGACCCGGTCTACCAGGAGCGCCGCGGCATCCTGCAGGGGCCGGCCGAGGACCTCTCGCCGGAGCTAGAGGCCCGCATCCAGCGCCTCGCCAAGCGCATCTACCGCACGCTGGCGCTTGACGGCTACGCCCGGATCGACTTCCGTCTCGCCAATGACGGAACCCCCTATTTCCTTGAGGCGAACCCCAATCCGGAAATTGCCGAAACCGAGGAATTCGCACAGGCGGCGGCCCATGACGGCCTCGAATATGCACAGCTTCTCGAGCGCATCATCGCGCTCGGCATCCGCCGCGCCAAGCTGCGCGGCTGAGCGAACGACACTGCAATACCCCAACTGCGAGGAATGATGACGAGCATCAATGTCGATGAACTGAAAGCCTGGATCGGACGCAGCGAGGAGCGACGCGATATCGTGACGCCGCGGCTCCTCTCGACCTTCCGGGCGACCATCACGCCGCATCTGGCGCCCGGCGACGAGAGCGATTGCCCGCCCGGCCTGCACTGGTGCCTCGTCGGCTATGACGCGCCGATGAACGAGATCGGCGAGGACGGCCACCCGAAGGGCGGCGGTTTCCTGCCGCCGGTGCCGCTGCCGAACCGGATGTGGGCCGGCGGCTCGACGCAAACCTTCTTTCCGCTGAAGCCCGGCGACGAGGTCGTCCGCCGTTCGAAGATCGCCGACATCACGGTCAAGGAAGGACGGAGCGGCACGCTCTGCTTCGTCGTCGTCGAGCATGACTACGACACGGCGCGCGGCACCGCGATGCGCGACAAGCTCGATGTCGTCTTCCGCGACGCCACCACCAGCAACGCCGGCGCCAAGCCGGCCGCCGCGGCCGCACCCGCCACCGCGCCGGCCGACAAGCCGAAGCCGAAGCTTTCCTGGACGGTCGACCCGACGCCGCCGCTCCTCTTCCGCTACTCGGCGCTGACCTTCAACGCCCATCGCATCCATTACGATTATCCCTATGCGACCAATGTCGAGGGCTATGCGCATCTCCTCGTGCACGGACCGCTGCAGGCGACGCTGCTCTTCAATCTCGCCGCGACCGTCATGGGCAAGACGCCGGCTCATTTCGAGTATCGCGGCATGGCGCCGGTGACGGCAGGCGGGCCCTTCACGGTCAACTGCCTCACCAACCCGGACGGCAGCCTCGCCTGCTGGACCGAGGATTCGAACGGCAAGACCGGCATGAAGGCGACGGCGAAAGCCGGCTAGCGCAATATTGGCAAACGGAGCGCGGGCAGAGGTCTCGCGCTCCGGCAAGGGCAAAGGCATCGATGCCGAGCGATCGGGCTGACCGCCTCTTCCAGCGCTGGCAGGATTGCTTCCGGGCGCTCTCGCTCGATCCACCCGCAGCGGCCTACGCAGCGCTGGTCGAGCGCTATTCCGAGCCGCAGCGCGCCTATCACAATCTGCAGCACATCGCCGATTGCTTCGACCGGCTGGACGAGCTTGCCGACGCCGGCTCGACGGCGGCGATCGGGCTGGCGCTGTTCTTCCATGACGTGATCTACGACCCCTACGCCAAGGACAACGAGGCGCGAAGCGCCGCTTGGGCTGAGGACGTGCTTTCCGAGGCCGGCGCGACACGGGAGATGCGGGAGACCGTCACGGCGCTCATCCTCGCGACGCGCCATGACGAGGCGCCGACGGGGCACGCCGCGCAGATCATCGTCGACATCGATCTCTCGATCCTCGGCGCCGAGCGCGCCCGGTTCGATGCCTACGAACGGCAGATCCGCGAGGAATATGCCGGCGTCCCCGAAGCGGTCTTCCGCCTCGGGCGGGCCGCGATCCTGCGCAAATTCCTCGAACGGCCGTCAATCTTCAGCACCGAACATTTCCGCAGCCGCTACGAAAATCGGGCGCGAGAAAACCTTGCGAGATCACTGAAAGATCAGTGAGCGGTCGATCGGATGCTCAGGAAGGCGGGTGCCGTCGCGTTAACGGCAGAGCCGATCCGTCTTGTTGTATCTAGAACGGATAGTCCTTCGCATTGTTCTTGGTGACGTCTATCCAAGCCTGTCCGCGGATGACCTTGCCGTCGAGCGAAACCTTTTCGTAGCCGGGAATTTCCAGGTTCATGCCATCGGTCGGCTCTTTGCCTTCGAGCAGCATCAGAGCGAGCTTGTTCATGGCATAGCCGGCGAGCGCAGGATCCCAGAACGAGATCATGTCGACTGCGCCCGTATCCAGATATTGCGCCGAAATCGAAGGCAGACTCGTGCCGACCACGCATGTGTCGTCGGCCATCCGACGCTCGTCGATCGCCTGGCCGATGCCGGCCACGTCCGTGGAGCCACTGCCCTGGAAACCGCGCAGGTTCGGATAGGCGCGCAGCAGTTCCTGAGTCTTCGCGTACGCCTGCTGCTGGTCATCCGCCGTTTCGTTCTTCGATCCGACCATTTTCATGCCGGGGAAATTGGCGTGCTGGTAGGCGATGGCCGCGTCCACCCATTGATTGTGTGAGGTCGAGGCAAGGGAAGCGACGAAGACGGCATATTCGCCTTCGCCGCCCATGCATTCGCCAAGCTTCTTCATGTAGTGCTCGCCAAGGTCGGCATTCCTGAATGCCTCGATGTCCAAGTCGACATTTTGAATGGTCGCCGCTTCGTGCGAGACCACCTTGATACCTGCACCCATCGCCCTCTTCAGAACCGGCTCAAGAGCTTCGGGAGAAAACGGCACGACCGCTATCGCGTCGACTCTCCGCGCAATCGCCTCCTCGAGAATCTCCATCTGAAGCTGCGCGTCGTCCTTGGCCGGGCCAAGCCTGATAGGCGTTGTTGCCGGTGTCTGTGGCGAATTTCTTGACGCCTTCCTCCATCCGGTTGAACCACTGGATGCCATTGATCTTCACCACTGTGACGATGTCGTATTTCTTGTCCTGCGCATGAGCACTGGCAAGGCCGGCGATAAGCAGGGCCGCCGAGCCGACGGCTGTGAAACATTTGAACCTGGCCGACATTTGCTTCTCCATGATTTCCCCGTCTCCTCCGCTTGCCGGCGGGTGCCGGGCGAAGCCCCCCGCGGACGTGATGCGGGCCGCCGCGACATTGTACCAAGCACACGAGTCATCCCACCCCCGCCAGGGCCGATCCAGCGCAAAATTCCCGGAGCGGCCGGCGATCTTCAGCACGGCTGAGCCGCCGGCTGGTCCATTCTCGCAAGACATGCGCCGGACGCACGGCAGCCCACTGTCCCGGAAATTGGCCTTTTCCTCCGTCTTGCCCTAAAGCTTCGCCAACTCATCCCATTCGTCGATTGACGCGACACCTGCTTTTTGCGGTTCGCCGCTTCGATCCGTCGGTTCGATGCCCAGCCCGATGCTGCGGCGTCACCGCCAGCCAAGGTCCGACACCGCGTGACATTCCCGACCACGACCCCGCCTTTCGCCCGCGCGCTCTCAGGGCGGAACTACAACGAAGCGACCCCGGTGCAGACGGCGGTCCTCGCCGCCGATGCCGCCGGCCGCGACCTTCTCGTTTCGGCCCAGACCGGCTCGGGCAAGACCGTCGCCTTCGGCCTCGCCATCGCCAGGGACCTGCTCGGCGATGCCGAGCGCTTCGAGACACGGTCGACGCCGCTGGCGCTGATCGTCACGCCGACCCGCGAGCTCGCCCTGCAGGTGCATCGCGAGCTCGAATGGCTCTATCAATATACCGGCGCCCGCGTCGTCTCCTGTGTCGGCGGCATGGACCCGCGCCGCGAGCAGCGCGAGCTCGCCGACGGCGCCCATATCGTGGTCGGCACGCCGGGACGGCTTTGCGACCATCTGCGCCGCGGCCGGCTCGACGTCTCGGCCCTGAAGGCCGTCGTCCTCGACGAGGCCGACGAGATGCTCGACATGGGCTTTCGCGAGGACCTCGAATTCATCCTCAAGACGACGCCGGAGACACGCCGCACGCTACTCTTCTCGGCGACGCTGCCGCGCGGCATCGTGGCACTCGCACGTCAGTTCCAGAAGGACGCCCATCGCATCGAGGTGGCGGGCAGCGAAGGCGGCCATGCCGACATCGAATACCGTGCCATCTCGGTCGCCTCGCATGACGTCGAGCGCGCCATCGTCAATGTGCTCCGCTATTTCGAAGCGTCCGGCGCGATCGTCTTCTGCAACACGCGCAACGCCGTCCGGCATCTGCAGACGGCGCTGCTCGAACGCGGCTTCTCCGTCGTGGCGCTGTCGGGCGAACTGACCCAGAGCGAGCGGACACTCGCCATGCAGGCGCTTCGCGACGGACGGGCGCGGGTCTGCGTCGCGACCGACGTCGCGGCGCGCGGCATCGACCTGCCCAATCTCGGCCTCGTCATCCATGCCGACATTCCCCATGACGCCGAGGTCATGCAGCATCGCTCGGGCAGGACCGGGCGCGCCGGCCGCAAGGGCGTCAGCGTTCTCCTGGCCTCGCCGGCCCGCCGCCGGCGCACCGAGATGATGCTGAAACAGGCCGGCATCGACGCCGTCTGGGCGCCGGCGCCGCAGGCAGAAGAAATCCGCAAGCTCGACCAGCAGCGCATGCTGCAGGACCCGCTTTTCACCGAGCCGGCGACCGAGGAAGACCTGGCGCTGGCGCGGGCGGTCATCACCGAGCGCTCGCCGGAAGAGATCGCCGCGGCGCTGGCGCGCCTCTATCGCTCGCGTCTCCCCTCGCCCGAGGATCTGGCCGATCCGGGCCAGAACAAGGTCCGGCCGCGCGACGAGCGCCCGGACCGCAAGGAGAGCCGAAACCCGCGCGAGCGCGAGCGCAGCCCGGAGCCCCGCCACGAGCGGCTGAAGCCAAGCCGGCGCGAGGGCCTCTCCGGCGGCAGCGTCTGGTTCCGCACCAATGTCGGCCGCAAGAAGAATGCCGAGGCGCGCTGGCTCCTGCCGATGATCTGCCGCCGCGGCGGCATCGAGAAACACGATATCGGCGCCATCCGGATCTTCGAGATGAGTTCCGAATTCGAGATTTCGGGCGACGCCGCCGAGCAATTCGCACTGTCCATCAAGCGCCCGGATAAAGAAGAGCACATCCGCATCGAGCTTCTGCCCGAGGGACCGCGGGCGCCGGAGCCAGTTGAACGGCCAGTCGCGGAGCCGGCCGCCGAGGCCAAGCCGTATGAGGGCAAGCCGCGCTGGAAGGAACGGCCGCGCTACGACGCGGCCGCGCACGAAAAGCCCGCGGGCGATGTGCGGCCCGACGGCGAGCGCAAGCCGGATTTCGCCAAGAGCGATCGGCCAAAGGGCAAGCCCGCCTACGCCGGCAAGCGGCCCGAGGCCGGCGCTCCTGCCGGGGCTGAAGGCTTCCGGAAGAAGATGAAGAAGAAAAAAGACAAGAATCGCGGTCAGGGGTAGCGAAGCGTCGCCTGGTGTATTCGCGCCGCTCGGTGACCGCATTGACCGCACTCAGCCGATTACAGCCGTCATAGACGAGCGCCCGGCCGGCGCCGGAGATCATGTTGCCATCCGCTGGTGGCGGCTGAGACCGACAGAATGTGTCCATTTGGATCGCTTTTATTGATCGGATCGTTTGCCGAGTACGCGTAACGGTTAGTCTCCATGGCTGATGCAAGAATCCCTGCAGCATCTCCTTTTGCGGCGGCTCGACGTCAATCGGATCCCAATCATCCAGAGTCACGAACTTGGCGAGCACCGGCTCGTACCCATCTTGCATTGAGGTCGATGAGGCCGGTGCCGTCGTCGTGGCGTTCGCCGATGAAGCCGCGGGAGTCGCCGACACAGGCGCCGGCCGAGAGCGGCACCTTTTCGCTATAGGGCTGGAAGCGCTGGCGGAGCGCCTCGGTGCCCGTGTCGTCGGTCTCGAGGCGGACGGTGGCGAGGTGGTCGCGATGCACGAAGCAGGTCGCCGAGCCGACGATACGGCGGTGCCCGAAACCAAGCTAGTCCTGCCTCGGTGACTCAGCATATCTTGAACTGTATATCTGTCGGTCCCTCGCTAGACACGCGCTTCCGTACGTCGAGAAACAGAATGAAAGCGCCAGAGAAAACTCCGCCCGCCGATGCATCGGGTTTGCAAATCGGCAAGCTCAGGAGTTCGCTGGAGAGCCTCGGACTGCTGGTGGACTACCTTTCCAAGATTGAACCGTTTTCCAGGTACGACTTTGGTAATTTCACCTCAGCCTTGCGCCAACAGTTAAGCCGAGGCGAGCACCTAGTCGCGTTCTCGAACAAACGGCTTGTCGGCTATTGTGGGTGGCTTCCGACGAGCACTGAGGTAGCAAAGGCTTGGACCACCGACGGAGGGCCTCTTTTACCCAAGTCTGGGGACGAGGCAGATGCCGTAGTGCTGACGGTTATCGCGACGACTGAAAGCGTCGCGATGTCTGCGCTGCTCCGGCGGGCTCGCGTCGAGAATCCGAAACGCCGTGTCTATTTCAAGAGAGAGTATGGCGACGAGGACAGGGTCGCGCGCAAATCGTCTGTCGAGAATGTAACCGGCAAATAACAAAGCCCGGCCGCAGAAGCGAGGACCAGCGAGCACCGCGCGCGGCATCCCGTCCTAGCCCTTCTCGCCGGCCAAGCTGCGGCGCTTCGTCTGCTGGTCGCGGGTTACCGCGCAGCTTTCGGAATCGCCTGTCAGGGAGGAGCCCGTGGACTTTGCGCAAAAATAAAGGCCCGCACGATTGCTCGTACGGGCCTTTCGAAGACCGAACCTAACGACTATGGAAAGTCGCCGAAAATCGGATTCATATCCTTCAGGCCAACCGTCTGGTCGCGCTCGCGGATCGTCGACGAGTTCATCATGAACTTGGCGCCGAGCAAGAAGACATGCTCGTCGCCGTCAACGTCAATGGAGCCAGAACCGCTTTCCCAATGCGTGCCCTGATAGGCTGCGTATATGCTGACCGGAGCTTGCCACGGCTTCGCTTCAAACGAAGCGCCCCAGCTAAGAATATCCTGGTCCGCACCGGACCAGTCTGTGCTGCCGTAACCGAAGCTGCCCGACAGCACCATATTGTCGTTGAAGTAGTAGCCGAGTTTCCCGACGCCATACCAAGTGTCCGCGTCTTCAGAGGGACCGTCTACGCCGACGGTATAGCCAGCCTGGCCATAAAGGCGGAACGCGCCGAACTCATGCGCCGCTTCGACGCCGACATTGGCGAAGCCATCGTCTTCGCCCTCGCCAAGCGCCCAGCCATAGGAGGCGAGCAGGCCGACCAGCGATCCCGGCGCGGCATTGTAGGTAAAATGGCCGCCCACGCCGGCATAGGTGTCTTCGAAATCGTAATCGTAAGGCCCGAGAAAACCGTTCCCGTCAGCTTCGCCATTGTAGTAGTTCGCCCAGGCGTCCCCCTGGATGGAAAAAGACGGGGAGATGAAATAGGCGGCACGCGCCGCACCGCCTGCGACCAGCTCGTCCCAGTCCTCATCGTAATCAAAAATGCCGCCGACCTTATCTTCGCTACCCATACCGTAGCCGGCATGGACGTCGAAGTAGGCGGCCCAAGTCGCGGCCGACGGTTCGACACTTGGAGCGGAGTAATCGGGAGCACCGCCGAGATCCGCGCCGAGTGCTGGAGCGGCAATGGCGATGGCGGCAACGCTGGTGAGCAGAAAACGCTTCATGTGAATTCTCCGAAACGCTTGAGGCCGGACTTTATCAATCATCCTACCCTTCGCAATCGACCTGCGGAGTCATCGTCGCAAAAGTCCAATACAGTTGCAAAAAGGCACGCGTTGTTGTCCCCGGTGCCACCGGTCATGTTGCCATTGGCATCTTGGGTGTCGCTGTTGCTGCCGGCGGCGGTCACCGCATGCGGACGGACGGCGGACGGGCCCTGCGTCGGACAGGTATAGGAACCGATGCCGGAGTTGGTCGCCATGTTGCCGGCGGCGCCCCGGATCAAGTCCGGGGCAGGCGCCGGTGAAGCTCTGGCAGGTCGCGCCGTCGCTGGCGACAGAAAGTGGCTGTGCTGGCAGTCTGGCCGAAACCTGTCTCCGCGGCTAACAGGGAATATCGGGCACTCTGGCAATTTTGTGCGGCCGCCCCCTCGTTTGTGTCCGCAGAAGTTGGCCACATTCTAAGAACCGCGGTCCCCTGAGAACAGCGAACATCCTCAGACCTATCAGGGATTTCTCAACCAAGTAACAGGGGCATTCGCGCCCCGGCGCTCCGCGCCTGTGAAACAACTTAGGCGACATGCCCACGCTGGCGCAGCCTGTTTGAGCGCGGCTGACGCGAATCTTACCACCGTACATCCGGAGTGTTATGTCCGCGCAGCGACAGACCAAGTGCTCGTTGTTTTCACATCGGCGAGCGCGTCACGCGCCCGCCGTATCGACTTGAGCAAAGGGGAATCGAGGAAAGCGATTTAAATCTTCTTTGTAAGTTTCTGCGCGGTCTCGAAAATCTCCTCGAGCTCGTAGTTCGGCGCGAAGCCGGCCTGGATCGGCGTGCCTTCGGGCGCATCAAAGCCTTCGGGATGGCCCTGCACGACCTCAAGCTCTTTGCCATCGGCCCAATCCGCCTTGCCCTTCCAGATACCGCCTAGATTCTGATAGTCCAACGGGATGAATGTGTAGAGCTTGGTGTGCTCGCCTTTCGCTTCCCAGGGCTGCGTGTGCTTGAACTTGGCGTTGTCGATGTTTTGCACTGGCAGCATCTTCGTCATCTTGACGCCGGTGAGCTTTTCGAGCGCCAGGCCTAAGCGGCCTGATGACGCCGCCGGGGACGAGGGATAGCCGATCGCCGGTCGCACCAACCCAAGCCCCGCAGCCCTGAGAACGTCCTCGAGCTGGCGCGGGCCCCGCCTGAGCCCCAAGCACGTGGGTGCGATTCTCAGAAATCGCGTGAGCACAGCACATGGTCGTCGAGCCGGTGCGGTCGAGACGCCGTTCAACCTAATCGTAGAAGCGCGCCGGTAATTAATCCGCGAGCATAGCCGCCGCCTGAGTGCTGCCACCAAGTCCAGCGATCGGTTTGCATGGCTTCAGCCAAGCTCAGGGCAGATCGCAGAGGGATGGTGAACCGCCCCGGGTTGATCGGAGGCTCCAACTCCTGAGAAGGTGGAGCTATGACAAGCAAGACGACCAACAAGTTCTCTCCAGAGGTTCGGGACCGCGCGGTGCGGCTCGTTCTGGATCACGAAGGCGAGCATGTCTCGCGTTGGGCGGCGGTCTCGTCGATCGCCGCCAAGATCGGCTGCACAGCGCAGACGCTGCATGAGTGGGTGAAGAAGGCGGAGCGCGACAGTGGCGTTCGAGCCGGCGTGCCTACGGATGTGGCGACGAAGCTGAAGGCTTTGGAGCGCGAGAACCGCGAGCTTCGACAGGCCAACGAGATCCTGCGCAAGGCGAGCGCGTATTTTGCGCAGGCGGAGCTCGACCGCCGGTTCAGGCCATGATCGCCTTCATTGACGATCATCGCGAGGCGCATGGGGTCGAGCCGATCTGCAAGGTGCTGCCGATCGCCCCGTCGACCTACCACGACCATGTCGCCAGGCGCATTGATCCTTCCCGGCTGTCTGCTCGGGCACGACGGGACGCTGCCTTAAAGGATGAGGTCCGGCGCGTTTTCGAGGCGAACTTCCGCGTCTACGGCGTTCGCAAGGTCTGGCGGCAGTTGCAGCGCGAGGGCTTCGATGTTGCCAGATGCACGGTGGCGCGGCTGATGCGGGCGATGGGCCTGGAGGGCATCATCCGCGGCAAGCCGGTGCGAACCACGGTGAGCGACAAGGCTGCACCTTGCCCGCTGGACCATGTGAACCGGCAGTTCCGTGCGCCGAGGCCAAATGCGCTCTGGGTCTCTGACTTTACCTACGGGAGCACTTGGACCGGCTTCGTCTATGTCGCCTTCGTCATCGACGCCTATGCCCGCCGGATCGTGGGCTGGCGTGTCAGCCGGACGGCCCACGCGAGCTTTGTGCTCGACGCCCTGGAGCAGGCTCTCCATGACCGACGGCCCGTTCATCGCGGCGGGCTCGTGCACCATAGTGATCGCGGCGTACAATATGTCTCGATCAAATACACCGAGCGCCTGGCGGAGGCCGGCGTCGAACCCTCGGTGGGCAGCGTTGGCGACAGCTATGACAACGCTCTCGCCGAAATGTCAACGACCTAAACGTCCGCTCTGGACCTGGGCCCGAGTATCCGGTCGTCGGCCTCGTCGGCGCCGGCCAGCAAACCATGCTCACCGGCTGCATCCAGGGCAGCAAGTGGTGCACAATCGACAATGGCGGCTGGGTCTATTCTGACTATCTGACGGCAGACTTTTCGGGCTCCCAGGTTGTTCTCACTGAGCGTTACGCCGACGTAGGCGTGCCGGCGGTTACCTATGAGGCGCCGAAGGGCGGCGCGGTCGCGGGCGGTATTGCAACAGGAGCGGTAGCTGGCGCCCTGATCGGCGGGCCCGTCGGCGCGGCGGTGGGTGCCGTGGCGGGTGCTGCCGTCGGCGGCACGGTTATCGAACCGCCGGATACTGTGAGGACCTATGTCACCACTAACACCGTCGAACCGATTTATCTCGACGGCGAAGTTGTGGTTGGCGCCGGCTTGCCGGAAACGGTGCAATTGCGCGAAATCCCGGACTACGAGTATCGCTACGTCTATATCAATGGACAGCCCGTGCTCGTCGAACCCAAAAGCCGCCGGATTGTTTACGTCCTGCGATAAGATGACGAGTGTCTAAAACGGAAAGGCCCGCATCACGCGGGCCTTTTTTTTAGATCTAATGTGACCCCGCCAAGCCGATTGCCGGACATCGCGCAGGTCATGGCCATCGATGCGGCTCCGGCAAGAGCACGGTCCTCAGCTTGATCATGCGGCTCTACGACCCGCAGAAGGGTGCTCTGCGAGATTGGGGGTGTACTGCATGACGTAACCCAGTTGTTCGCTGAGCAACAGGAACAAGGATTGAAATGCGGCCAGTGGAATGCGGCCAGTGATCCGATTGACAGGTCGCCCCGATACGTCAGCTTTACGCCGACCGCTAACACAACCACCTGCAAGACCATGTTTCCGATGGTCGACAGCCGTTCGACGAGCGCACTGAAGAATTGAAGTCGCTCGGTTCGCGTTCCTTGGCTTGGCGACCAAAGCCCGCAATCGAATGATCTTCGACGTTGAAGACCTTGATGATTTGTTGGGCTGCGATCGTCTCTTGCACGAGATTCGCGGTTTCCGCTTCAGCTTCCCGCTTCGCGTGGCTCGCGGCGATCGCCTTGGGAGTGGACCAGCCAGGACCGATAAGGCACGTAATGCAGGAAAATTTTCTGTTTGATAAATCGATCCGCGAAAACATTCGCATGGGCCGCGCCACTGACGAACAGATCGAAGCGGCCGCAAGGGCTGCCGAAATCGACGATACTATCCGCGGGTGGCGAAACTCCGAGCGATCCGCTCCTGTCGCGGTTGACCGATGACGCACTGTCGAGACTGGTCTCGCGCTTCGATTCCGGAAGATTTGCCGAAGACCGGGTGATCGTCCAGGAAGGCGATACCGGCGACAAATTCTATCTCATCGTTCGTGGCAAACTGGAGGTCTATCGAACCGCCGAGCACGGCATCCGAAACCGCCTCGAAATCCTCAGTGATGGCGATTTTTTTCGGTGAAATCGCGTTGCTGCGCGATGTGCTGCGCACAGCCAGCGTGCGCACGCTTACTCCCTCGACCCTGTTGTCGTTGTCGCGCAACGTATTTCTCAAGGTTCTGACGGATGTTCCCGAACTTCGTGAGAAGCTGGAGCGCGCTGTGGCTGACCGGACATAGGAGTCTGGGTGTAGGCCTGCAGACGCCGCGCCGATGTTTTACTCCAGTCGGCGCAAGCAGGTAACCCGGTGCCGTCGCTGGTCGTGTTGGAATTCGCGTGACGTGGCTCCGGCGTGGTGAAGGTATCGGTTCAGGCGGCCAGGTCAACCGGCTGATCGACGGGCTTGGTTGCGAGGGTCTGCCAACCGTCGATTTTGCGCATGACGATCTGTC
>CAMCWB010000014.1 GCA_945882315.1 Bauldia litoralis
CTTCCGCTGGAACAGGGCTCTCATCGAGCTCTACAGCCGACTCGTCGCACGCGGAAAAGCCCACACCGCAGCCCTCGTCGCCTGCGCCAGGAAGCTCCTCATCTATGCAAATACCGTCGTCCAGCGCGGTACTCCATGGATCGAAAAAACCGCAACGACTTAATAGTTGCTACGAATCCGTCTCGCGCCGGAGCGGCCGGGTCATCAGGCGCTCGATCGCATGGTCGATATCGAGCTGGCCGGCAAGGATGTCGGCGACGGCCTCGACGATCGGCATCGCGATGCCGTGCTGGCGGGCGAGGTCGCGGACCACGACCGCCGTCTCGATCCCCTCGACGAGCGGATGCGGCGCGGTCAGCGCCGCGCCGCCGCCCAGCGACAGGCCAAAGGCGAAATTGCGCGATTGCGGGCCGGAGCAGGTCAGCACCAGGTCGCCGAGGCCGGAGAGGCCCATCGGCGTCTCGGGCAGGGCGCCCATCGCCTCGGCGAAACGGCGGAGCTCGACGAAGTTCCGTGCGATCAGCGCAGCCAGCGCGCTGGCGCCGAGCTTGCGGCCGGCGACGATGCCGGCGGCGATGGCGAGCACGTTCTTGACGGCGCCGCCGAGCTCGACGCCGACGAGGTCGGTCTCGGCATAGGGGCGGAAGGCGTCATGGGCGAGGGCCCGGGAGAGCGCCAGCGCCAGCCCCTCGTCCTCGGCCGCGATGGTGACGGCGGTCGGAAGGCGGCGGGCCACGTCGCTAGCGAAGCTCGGGCCGGAGAGCATGGCGGGAATGGCGCCGGGCGCCTCCTCGGCGAGGATCTCCGACATGCGCTTGCCGCTGCCGCGCTCCAGCCCCTTTGCGGCGACGACGAGCGGCTTGCCCTGCGACAGGCCTCGCGGCATCGCGGCGACGACCGCGCGGACCGATTGCGCCGGCACGGCGAGGATGATCGCGTCGGCGTCGAGCGCGCGCGCCAGGTCGCCGGTGGCGGCGATCGTCTTGTCGAGCGGAATGCCGGGAAGCCGGCGGCGGTTTTCATGGTGCCGGTTGATGTCGTCGATGGTCTCGGCGTCGCGCGCATAAAGAGTGACGGTGCGCCCGGCGCGCGCCGCGACAAGGGCGAGGGCCGTGCCCCAGGAGCCACCGCCGATGATGCCGATGCGGTCGATCACGCTTTCATGCCTTTCGCTCCGGCGCCGAGGCGGGCCGCCGCTGTCTCGTCGAGCGGCCAGCGCGGCCGCGCCGGCGCGTCGAAAGTGTCGATGAGGCCGAGCGCCAGCCGTTCGGCGCCGGCCCAGGCGATCATCGCGCCATTGTCGGCGCAGAGGCTTTGCGGCGGCGCCACGAAACGATAGCCGCGCGCCACGGCCGTGGCGGACAGCTTGCTGCGGATCGCCTGGTTGGCGGCGACGCCGCCGGCGACGACCAGAACGGGCGCGACGATGCCGGCATGGAGAGCGCCGAAAGCCGCCATCGCATGGGCGGTGCGGTCGGCGACGATGTCGGTCACCGCCGCCTGGAAGCTCGCGGCGAAATCGGCGACGTCGCGATCGGACAGCGGGGCGGCGGCTTCGGCGGCGATGCGCAGCGCGGTCTTCAACCCGGAAAAGGAGAAATCGGCGCCGACTCGGCCGAGCAGCGGGCGCGGCAGCGGGAAGCGCTTGGCGTCGCCCGCAGCCGCCTGTTTCTCGATCTCGGGGCCGCCGGGATAGGCGAGGCCGAGCAGCTTCGCCGCCTTGTCGAAGGCTTCGCCCAGCGCGTCGTCGATGGTCGTGCCGAGCCGCCGGTAGTTGCCGACGCCATCGACCGAGAGGAACTGGGTGTGGCCGCCCGAGAGGAGGAGCAGCAGATAGGGAAAGGCGACGCCGTCGGTCAGGCGCGCCGTCAGCGCGTGGCCTTCGAGATGGTTGACGGCCAGCAGCGGCTTGCCGGCGGCGAGCGCGATCGCCTTGGCCGTGGTCAGGCCGACGATGACGCCGCCGATGAGGCCGGGGCCGGCGGTTGCCGCGACCGCGTCGATGCCGTCGATGCCGATGCCGGCTTCGGCGAGCGCCGATGCGATGACCCGGTCGATGATCTCGACATGGGCGCGTGCCGCGATCTCGGGCACGACGCCGCCGAAGATGGCGTGGTCGTCGATCTGCGAGCGGACGATGTTGGAGAGGATGCGGGCGCTGCCGTCCGCGGCGCGCTCGACCACGGCGGCCGCCGTCTCGTCGCAGCTCGTCTCGATGCCCAATATCTTCACGGCTGCGCCCCGGGATGCGCAACGCGCGCGCCGATGGCGAAATAGATCCACCACACGCGGGCATGCTCGTGCGGTTTCCGTTCGCGGAGGAGGTTGCTCTTCGCCTGCGGCATGGGAGATTCTAGACGCTCACGCCCCGGTAATCCGCATCTCGCCGATCAGGGCGCCGTCGAGGCGGAAGATGTAGCGGCTGGGGCCGCTGTAGAAATTGCTCTTCCAGTCGGCCGGGACGGTGATCTCGCCCCGCGCCTCGGCGACATCCGTCACCGTCATTCGGCCCTTGGCGCCGATCGATTCCCTGTCGCTCCAGGCGCGGATCGCCTTGTGGCCGGTGAAGCGGCGGCCCCAATCGTCGATGACGCCCTTTTCCGTGAAGCAGGCGAGGAAAGCCTCGCTGTCGCCGCCATTGACGGCGGCGACGAGGCGGTTGATCGGCGGCGGCAGGGTCGCGCTCATAGGGGCCTCATACCGGACGGCCGGGGACCGTGCGACGGATATAGGTCTTGCTTATATCGCCTCGATGGCCAATCACCATCTCCGATAATCGCACCAAAGCCATCAGGACCGGGACCTTATCCATGCCGTCGGGCGGCCTCCGCATCGGGACACGCGCCTCGCCTCTGGCCCTTGCCCAAGCGCGGGAAATGGCGCGCCTGCTGGCTGAAGCCGGCCATCCCGGGGCCGATCTCGTGCCGATGCGCACGACCGGCGACAAGATCACCGACCGGCCGCTGATCGCCGCCGGCGGCAAGGGCCTGTTCACCAAGGAAATCGACGAGGCGCTGCTCTCCGGCGAGGTCGATCTCGCCGTCCATTCGGCCAAGGACATGCCGACCCGGCTGCCCGACGGGCTGATCATCGCTGCCTGCCTGGAGCGCGAGGATGTCCGCGATGCTTTCCTGTCGCCGGTGGCGCGCACGCTCCGCGACCTGCCGCTGGGCGCCCGGCTCGGCACCTCGTCGCTGCGGCGGAAGGCGCTGGCGCTGCGTCTCCGCCCGGATCTCGAAGTCGTCGACCTGCGTGGCAATGTCGAGACGCGGCTTCGCAAGCTTGGCGAGGGTATCGCCGATGCGACGCTGCTCGCCTCCGCCGGCCTCCGCCGCCTTGGCCTGATCGACCGCGCCACCAGCCTGATCGACGTCGCCGACTGGCTGCCCGCATCCGGCCAGGGCGCCATCGCCATCGTCGTGCGCGAGGATTCGCCGACGCGCGCCATCGTCGCGGCGATCGACCATGCCGCGACCTCGACGGCGCTCGCCGCCGAGCGGGCTTTCCTCACCGTGCTCGACGGTTCCTGCCGGACGCCGATCGGCGCTCTGGCCGAGCTCGACGGCGACGGGCTGCGTTTCCGCGGCATCATCGTCAAGCCGGACGGCAGCGCCGCCCATGACGTCGCGCGGTCGGGATCGATTGCCGATGCTGCGGCGTTGGGGAGCGATGCCGGCGCCGAGCTCGCCAGGCGCGGCGGCGCGGATTTCTTCTCGACAGGCTGAATCCATGCGCCTCCTCGTCACCCGGCCCGAACCCGATGCGGCAGAGACGGCCGCGCGGCTGAAGGCAATGGGCCACGAGCCGCTCTCGGCGCCGCTCCTCGAAATCGTCCTCACGCCGCCGCCCGCCGATGTCGCCGCGCCGGCGGCGATCGTCTTCACCAGCCGCAACGGCGTCCGCGCCCTGTCGACCTGGCCGCAGGGCAAGGGCTGGCGCGATCGCCCGGTCTTCGCCACCGGCCATGCCACGGCGGCAGCGGCGCGCGCCGCCGGCTTCACGGATGTGCGGCCGGGCAACGGCGATTCGGCCGACCTCGCCAATTTCTTCATGGAGCATGTGCCGCGGACATTGCGGCCGATCCTCTATCCCGCGGCGCGCGACCGGACCGGCGCCCTGTCGAGCGGGCTGCGCGCCAACGGCTTCGATGTCATGACGATCGAATCCTACCGAGCCGAGGCGATCGCCGGGCTCGATCCTGCGACGGTTGCTGCGCTCGGCTCGGGATCGATCGACGGCGTCCTCCTCTATTCACGCCGAACGGCCGAGGTTTTTGCCGGGCTCGCCGAGCGATACGGCTTTTGGCCGGCGCTGCGGGACACGCCTCTCCTGGTGCTGTCGCCGCGGGTTGCCGAGCCGCTCCGCGGGCAAGCCCGGTCGGTCCTGGTGGCGAAGCATCCGAATGAGGACGCGCTGTTCGAACTCCTTGCCGAGGTCGGACGTTAATCGCTTGGTTCCCGAAATATCGTATAAGGGCGGCGGGGGCGGAATGGAGGATGCGACGGAGATGGGCGCCGACGAGGCCGACATCCCGAAAGGGGCCGAAAAAACCGCCCCGCCTGGTGCCAAGCGCCGGGCCCGGCCGCCCGTGACGATCGACCTCCAGGCCGAATCGGTTCCGGCGGAGGCCGCAGGCGAGCCGGAAAGGATGGCCGAGCCGCCGCCCGTTCAGGCCGAACCCGAAACCCCCGCCGAGCCGAAGGTGCCGCCAACCGATCCGGCCGGCGCCGCCCGGAGGAGACAATCCATTCCCGATCATGGGCCCAATTACGCGCTGCTCGCCGCAGCGGGAGCCGCCGGCGGCCTCGTCGTGCTGGCGCTGGGCTTCGGCCTGCAGGCGGCAGGAATCATCCCGACGCCGGGGCACGATATCGCCGTCGCGGCGCGGTCGGCCGGCAGCGATCTGTCGACGAGGTTCGCGGGGCTCGACCAGAGGCTGCAGGGGATCGAGGCCGCAAGTTCGCAGACCATCGCCGATCGGGCGCTGCTCGACGATATCGCCCGCCGCGTCGGCGTCGCCGACGCCTTCGGCAGTTCGCTCGGCGACCGTATCCTGACGCTCGAAGCCACGGTTGCGGCGCTCGACGAGAAGACCGCCACCGCAGGCGATCCGGTCACGCAACAGAGCGTCGATGCGCTCTCGGCCCGCATCGCAAGCCTCGAGGCGACACCGTCGATCGGCGGCGAACCGGCATCCGCACCGGTGATGGCCGCGCCTACTGCCAGCGATACTGCGCTGGAGCAGCGCATCGCCGCTCTGGAAGCGAAGGTCGCCGTACCTGCCACGCAGTCCGTTGCGGCCGCAACGGCTCCGGCTCCCGCGGCTGCACCGGCTGATGATTTCAACCGCGCCGATGCGCTGGCGGCTCTGCGTGGCGCAGCGGGCGCCGGCGGCAATTTCGGGTCGGAGCTCGCCGTCGTCGGTGCTTTCGGCATGGGTGCCGCGCAGGTCACGGCGCTGGCGCCACTCGCCGAAAAGAATGTGCCCGATGGTGAAACGCTGGCGCTCGGCTTCCCCGAAATCGCCAACGACATCCTCGCTGCGGCCAATGCGGCCGAGGGCGGGGTCTTCGGACAGATCCTCGCCTATGGCCGCAGTCTGGTCCGCGTCCGGCCGAGCGATGCCGTTCCGGGCGATGACCCGGCCGCGATCGTCTCGCGCGTCGAGGCGGCGCTGAAGCAAGGCGACCTTGCCGCGGCCTATGCGGAATGGGAGAAACTGCCCGCGGCCGAGCAGGATGTCTCGCGGCCCTGGGCCGAACAGGTCGCCGATCGTGTCGCCATCGACCGGCTCGTCGAAGAACTCGCGTTGGCGCTCGGCGCTGCCGCAGGAAGCGGTTAAACGGCACCGGGCATGACGCGCGTCATCTTCTATTTCGGCCTTCTCTTCCTGCTTGCGATAGGCTTCGCCTGGCTCGCCGACCGTCCGGGCGCGCTGACGCTCGACTGGCAGGGCTACACGATCGAGACCTCGATCATGGTCGCGGCGCTGGGATTGACCGCGATCATCGCCGTGGTGGCGCTGATCGGCGGGCTCATCCGCGGCATTCTCGTGACACCGCGCATCTTCGGCAATTTCCTCGGCCAGCGCCGCCGCGACCGCGGCTATCGCGCCCTGTCGCGCGGCATGATCGCGGTCGGCGCCGGCGACACCAAGCTGGCGCGCCGCGCCGCGACCGAATCCTCCGGGCTCCTCAAGGACGAACCGCTGACCCTCCTTCTGACGGCACAGGCGGCGCAGCTTTCCGGCGATGCGGCCGGGGCCCGGACCGCCTTCGAGGCGCTGGCGGCACGTCCCGATACGCGCGTCCTCGGCCTGCACGGCCTCTATATCGAGGCGACGCGGCAGGGCGAGCATGAGGCGGCCCGGCATTTCGCCGAGGAGACCATGAAGGCGGCGCCGCAGATCGGCTGGGCCGGGACGGCGCTGTTCGATTATCAGGCAGGCGCCGGCGAATGGCTGGGCGCGCTGGCGACGCTCGATGCGAATCTCCGCGCCGGCATCGTCGACAAGAAGGCGGCCAGGCGCTTCCGTGCGGTGCTTCTCACGGCGCTGGCGCGCGAGGCCGAGAGCGGCGATCCCGGGGAGGCGCGCAACCGGGCGCTGGAAGCCCATAAGCTCGCACCGGACCTGCCCGAACCGGCGATCGTCGCCGGGCGGCTCCTGGCGCGCTCCGGTGATTTGCGGCGGGCCTCACGTATCCTCGAATCGACCTGGAAGATCGTCGCGCATCCCGAGATCGCCGACGCCTATGTGGCGCTCCGCTCCGGTGATTCGGTCCGCGACCGGCTGAAGCGCATGAAGCGGCTCGCCGACATGCAGCTCGGTCATCCCGAAAGCGCCATGGCGATGGCGCGGGCGGCGATCGATGCGCATGAGTGGCAGATGGCGCGCGATGCGCTGCAGCGGCTCCTGGAGACGCGGCCGAGCGAGCGTGTCTGCCTGCTGGTGGCCGAGATCGAGGAAAGCGAGACCGGCGACGAGGGCCGCGTCCGCCAGTGGCTGACCCGCGCCATCCACGCGCCGCGCGATCCGGTCTGGGTCGCCGACGGCCGGATTTTCCCGCGCTGGGCGCCGGTTTCGCCGGTCACCGGCCGGATCGACCGATTCGAATGGAAGGTCGCCGGCGAGCCGATCCCGTCCTTCCGGGTGCCGGGGATCGATGCCGGGCACGCCGCCTCGCGGTCGACCGAGCTGGTTGCCGCCGCACCGGCGCTGGCGCCGGAGAGACTGCCGGTGGCCGAGGCGCTTGAAATCGAGGCGAGTGATTCGCCGGCGATCGATGTCCTGGTCGAGGCGACGCCCGACAAGAAGCCGGAAAGGCCGAAGGCTCCTGCCGAACCGGCGCCGGCTCTCGCCGAACCGGTCCTGCCCCGGGCTCCCGACGATCCCGGGCCCGAAGGCGCCGAGAGCGACGAAGCCCGCCGCCGTTTCCGCCTGTTCTGAAGGCTTCGCTTGAACGCCGGCCCGGTTCTGGCTATCTATACCGCCGGTTTCGCCGCTTTAGCTCAGTTGGTAGAGCACCGCATTCGTAATGCGGGGGTCAGGTGTTCGAGTCACCTAAGCGGCACCATTTTTCGCCTCCTTCCATGCCCCGTCGATGATCTCGGCGGGGTTTTTTGTCAACGCCGGATCAAAAACGCCGGATCAAAAATGCATCAGCCGGCCCGGCCGGACGGCTGGGCCGGGAGGCATTTCGGGGTTTTCGATCAGACCTTGGGTTTGTCGTCCGGCGGAGTTTCGTCAGGAAGGCTGCGCGCTCGACGCTTGCACCAGACGGCGGCACAGAAATTCTGCTACCAAATCGATCGTCTCGCCGGCAGTAGGCATCTCGCGAAGGTCGTCTAGCTAGCGTCTCTTTTGGCCAAGGTCAGGCCCCTATTCGGTCGGGGGCGGCCGGGGCGTTAAAAGCGCAGAGGAGCTTTCTCGCGGAAAACACTGTCGATCTTAACTGCCATGCCCAGCCGATCTCGAAGAGCCGACGTGAGATGGTAGATAAAGACGGACTCCGACTGTATTGACGGATCACTCAAGATTCGGCTGCCGATGAGGTTGAAGGCGCTACCTAGGTCATGAAGCGCAATGCCTTCTTGTTCCGCGCGGTCGCTCAGATAGCCTTGGGTGGGGAACCAGTGATCCGATCTAATTTTATCCCAAGGTATGCTTGCTTGCTCGAAGAGACTTGCGTGGTTCTTGGAGTAGACACTCAAGCCGCTGTTATAGAAAGACGTCGCCGGCAGGGGCGTGGCTCGTCCGTAGATCTCTTTATGCTTGGGGATATAAGACGCGAATTTGGCATTGCCAGGGCCAGCCACCCAGCAGCCAATCGCGTCCTCCGGAACAATATCGGCGAGAGGCGGTGTCGTCGGCGAGATCATGCAGGTATCGTCGACCTGGATCACGCGGTCATAAATGTCGAAGAAGCACCTGATCCCGAGTTTCTGGGTCCGGCCAAAATTCTGAAAGCGGTCGAAGTCCGCAGGACGAAGATGCGCGACGAGAGGCTGCCGTACAACAACAAGATCATAACTACATTTAAGGCAATAATGTTCAAGCCAACGCAAAGCGATCGGCCACCACGGCCGATCTCCCAACGACACCACTACTATTGCGACACGCGACACCCCTCACTCCTTTCACTGCTACGGCTCACTAGAGTGTTATCCTTTCGACAAACCGCCAGCAATGAATAAGCTCCTAGGTCATGCAACGTATCTTTCTGGTTTCTCACTTAAAGCGTAGCGGCGGCCACGCCGTCACGAACTGGCTGCAAGAGAGCGAAAAGGACTCGGTTTTTTTTAACAACGACATACCGGTTCAGCCCGTGCTGATGGGCTCCGCTTCGCTGCCGGACAAGCCTCCCTCGTTTGAGGATTGGACGCGACGCAAACCACCGGATGCAGCACGTGCTATCGCAAGGGCCGGCACCTTATTCGTGAGCGTGGAAGATTTCGGTCTGGATGTAAGCCCTTTTGAACACCCCGCTATAGTGCTGATTATCATACTGCGTGATCCAGAAAACCTGTTTGCAAGCCGTATCCGCAAGGCATCGAGTACATCGCTCAAGGCGTACGACTATCACGACCCGGCGATTCTCGGCCGTGCAGTGCTGCTATGGAAAGAGCACGCCCGGGTGGTGCTGGGCCTCGCACACTGCCCGCTGCCCCATATCGGCGTGTTTTATGACGCGTGGCTGATTGGCGAGACTTATCGCGAGGCGTTGGCGAAGGTGCTTGGCCTGTCAACACTTCAACGTCCCTCGGGACAGATGACGAGCGAGGGTGGCGGTAGTTCGTTCGCGGACCGTACAGTCGATGCATCCTCACTTCGCCGTCGCTCCGATCTCCTAGACGAACAAGAGAGCGACGTCCTGCGCAGGATTATGTCGGATCCTGAGATGCGCGAACTCTCCGCTCAAACCGCCACGGCCGTGACGCGCCTCGTCTCAGGGGGCGAAGCCCGATCTACAAGGCGACCTTAGCGTAGCCGAAATCTTCGAATTCCCGCTCAAAGATGAGGTGTATTTTTTCGATCTGGTCTCTGCGCAGATAGCCGACGACGTTCAAGCGTTCGGACTGCAAGCCCTTCTTCACGTGAGGCAGCGGAAGAGGTTGCGAGACACCGAGAGCGAGCATCAGCTTTTCATACTCAGCGCCCAAGTTTTCGAACCTGAGCAGTTCGGCTCGAACGACATCATTGGCATCGACGTAGAGATGGCGATTATAGACCCTCTTTACCGCTCCACTTTCTAGCAACTGGTCGATTTTTGTCCGTATGCCCTCGATATCGACATTCTGGATGGCACCCGTGTCCCGATAGACGGCACTATTAGCGCTCCAGTTCGCGAGAGAGATCACCTTATAGTACGGAGACCTCTCAACGCAGATGACTCTGAAGTCATCCGGAATTTCACCAAGGGAACGGACGAGCTCTCGCAGCGACATGTGATTGTAGTATTTTCCGACCGGCATTTTGCGGACATCCATTTTTTCGATTCGGAGTTTTGGATGACGTCCACATATGCGCTGTATTGATCAGCGCCGAGGCCGAAATTCTTCGCGATGCGTCCCGTCGACTCGTATCGCTGGCGTTCATCTACCGGCGTGATCGGGGTGATAATATCATCGCCATCGCATATGCTCGACAGCCCTATTTCCAGGCTCGTGCCGCCGACCTTACTACCCTTGATAAAAACAAGCTTGTTCTTTCTTGAGAAAATCATCTTAGCGCCTTCGTAAGCCAGCTGCCGATATCGCCGCAAGTAAACGGCCAAGTTCGCGCACAGCACCAATTCGACATGGTCGTCTAGTCGGCAACATTCGTATTGCGGACGACGGTCAGTTCGTTGATCGCGGCGCGTTTGTCCCCGGTAGCGCCGATCCAGTCCCAGAAGCGCGTGAAATCGGCTTCCATGGTTTCGAGCGTCATGGAGAGGACGTGCGATTTGTCCTTTAGGTATTCTGAGATGTTGGCGCTCACCGTCGTCACATAATCGCGGCAAATATCGATGGGCTTGGCGTTGGCATTCATGAGGATGCCGGTGCGGTAGGCCGGAATGATCCCGGTTGGGATGTGCCAACGCTTATTGTAGCTTTGGGCTATCGCTTCGGGATCGCGCGAAAGATGCACGTACCAGGCTTCGTCGCCATAGGCTTGCTGGAGGCGACCGAGCATCCAAGTGAGACGGTTGTCGATCTCGATGAAGTTGCTTGCATAGCTGAGACGTCTACTACCGATAAGACGGCAGTTTGTTTCGTGTCCGACCCTGAAATTTGTGGCATGACGGCACGCATAGGCCAAGGTCACGGAACCACATCTGCCAGGGGACAAAACAAAGACGTTCATCCGAAGCTCCTTTGCCGGCCCACGTCAGCATGAGACGGTGTACCAGTAGATAACTGCGACTATGAGCTCAAGCTAATTGGATCACGCTCGATCTTCGGTCATAGCGGGTATCGATGCCCCGGAAATAATGGGGCTAAGGTGATCCGCGCTGCGGCGGTGCGAACATCGTTGGACGAATGCGACCCCGCTGGCAGGCGCACAAACCGCCTTCATCAAATCTTCGTTTGCCCAGCGCTGAATTCCGCTGCTCGCCGGATTGAGCGTCTGGTGATGCCCGGTCGTCGTCAGGCGCCCCGCGCGCCCGGCTCGGTATCGGGCAACGAATGTCTTTCCACCGCTGGACTCGATGCGCAGCCCAAGGCCGGGTAACCCCTGTGTCGCAGACGACCCCCAGCGCTTCGGCCGGCTGCAGCGAATCACCGGTTTGTTTGGTCAGCTTCGGGAGGGCAAGCTTTGGCATCGGCGCCCCCTCGGTCATCACGCGGTCACCACGGAAAATGTCAACTGACCCGAGATAGGCACGTACGCGATACGCGGCGGATTCAGGCTTCAGCGAGCTAATCGCATCGGTGACGCGGTGGTACGCCCTAGGCAGGTCTTGGACTTGCCCGTCAGCCGCATGATCTCGACGGTACCGACGCCGTCGGCAGAAAGCAGCACGATCGCGGCCCGCCAGACCTGCTTTTGCGGCGCGTTACGGTCACCAACAATCGCTTCAAGGCGGCGGTGATCGCGTGACTTCAGCTTGACGGAAATCCCGGGGCGCATGCCCAAGACTCGCATGCGCTAAACCCGGCGGGAATCCCCTACCGGATTCACCCGTCAGATTTGTTCCACTAGCATCGTAATGCGGGGATCAGATGTTCAAGTCATCTAAGCGGAACCACCACGCCTTCCCCCTGTTTTCTGAAGGCGTCATGCTGTGCGCTCAGCGCCGCGGACCGCCCATGTCTTGAAACACGCCTGTCTCTCGAGCCGCGCTCCTTCGGCAGGAGCCAAACGACATACTTGCTGCGGCGCAATTCAGTTCGCTCGTGCATCACCAGCCGCCCAAAGCGCCGATTCGCATCGGTCAACAAGGCGCGTCCGAGCCCAGATCTTGCCTTCGACCGGGACCGCGAGGTTCTCCGCGCCGGACCCCGGGACTTCGCTGGTCGAACCCCAAGTCAGCCCGACCGTCGCAAATTCCTATGTTAAATCAGTGCGCTAAGCGCGATCTTGTCGACAGAAGCCAGTTCCCCGCGGTGTGCCAAATCAGCAACGCTGTGGGGGAAAATGTGACAGAGACTGTTTTCGGCATTGCGTCCAAATAGTGACTGGGTGATTGTCGCTCAGGCCCGGACGCATTGGGGTGCCGGCGTCAAACAAAGACTCTTTTGGAGGTCAGGACATGAATTTCAAGACCCTTCTTCTCGGCTCCGCCGCGGTGATTGTTTCCGCCGCTGGCAGCGCCCAGGCGGCCGACCTCTCGGTCGCCGAGCCGGTCGACTACGTCAGGGTGTGCGACGCCTTCGGCGAAGGCTACTTCTACATCCCCGGCAGCGAAACTTGCATCTCGCTCAGCGGCAAGCTGGAAGTCGGCATCGAGTTCGGAGATAGCTTCGATGGCGCCGCTACTGAGTATAATACGTACACGGGGACCGACGTCGTTGTTGATGCCCGCTCGATGACCGATTGGGGTCCGCTCGTTGGCTACATCGCGATGACTGCCAAGTACAGCGCCTCCGACAATGAACATTTTGAAATTGACGAAGCCTTCATCGCGCTTGGCCCGATGACCGCCGGCTTCACCGATTCGATCTTCGACGTTCAGAACGGTGGTTATACCGACGGCGGCCTCGACCTGTCGAACGACGACGTCAACCAGCTGGCTCTCGCTTGGGCGTTCAACGGATTCGGCCTGGCAATTGCCGTTGAAGATCCGCGGGAACGTTATGGTTCGTCGGCAACGAGCACACCGCATCTGGCCGCGGCTCTGACCAGCGAGTTCTCGGGCTGGGAAGCCGGTCTGTCGTTCCTGTATGCTCCGAATGAAGCCGACGACACGGTTGCCGTCCAAGGCGTCGTGAAGACGGAAATTGGAATGTGGGAATTCGAGCTGGCTGGCATCTGGATCGACGGTAAGGGCATCGAGACTTGGAACGATGAAGAGACCGCAGGCTGGGCAGTGGCGGCTTCTTCGCAGCAAAACTGGCAGTCGAACTTCTACACCGCCGAAACGTTCGTCTGGTCCGATATGGATCTTGGCGATCAGTGGGGTGCGGAGTTTACGATCGGCTACTCGCCGGTTGACAGTGTCTGGTTCGTTGCGAACGCGGCTACGGTCGACGAAGCCGAAAGCTGGGACTTCCTGGTCTATATCGAAAAGAAATTTGGTCCGAACGGCTAATCGGAACTAGCTTCCTGAATTCTGCCCGGCGGAGAAATCCGCCGGGCTTTTCTTTTCGTACTGGCCGCCGGGACTACCGGTCGGCCGGCCGTTTAGCCCAACGCACCGTACCCGGCGCTTCGGCAAAGCCGCGGTAACTCGCTCAGATCCTTGTTGCCTGTCGTCGGATAACCCGGTCTCGCTGCGCCAAACCGTGCGATACTCCCGATATGTCTGGGCCCGGCCGCCGCCTGGTTCAGTGAATCGCCCTTGGGCGCCTCCGGCTGCGCTTGCAGCCAAGTCGCGGGCCAAGCCGGCTACGCAGATAAATTGCAGGCGCAAGCGATGGATCGTGAACAGGAACTGGCCCGGCTCGGCAAGCTGGCCAACTGGCTCGACAGCCAGTTCCGCATCGCCGGAACCGGCATCCGCTTCGGCGCCGATGCAATCCTCGGCCTTCTGCCTTTCATCGGCGACAGCGCCAGTGCATTGCCGGCGCTCTACCTGGTTCACCGGGCGCGCACGTTCGGCGTGCCGCAGCCAGTGCTGAACCGCATGCTGGCCAATCTTGCCGTGGACTTTGTCGTCGGCTCGATCCCGTTGCTCGGCGATCTTTTCGATGTCACCTTCAAGGCTAACCGGCGGAATATCGCGCTGCTGAAGCGCCATATCGAAGACCAGCGCCGGACAAAGGCCTAGCCGTTTACTTTCGGAAGCAGACAAAGAAGGCCGCGAAAGGACATCGGGGGGATCATGGCGGATATCCTGCTTATCCACGGCACATGGACCGGCGGCTGGATCTGGACCAGCGTGCGCCGGTCGCTCGCTGTGCGCGGCCACAATGTGGTGGCGCCGACGCTGACCGGACTTGGCGAGCGCGAGCATCTCCTGACCGGCGAGACCGGGCTCGATACCCATATCGAGGATCTTCTCGCCGTGGTCCGGTGGGAAAACCTGCAAGACGTCCTCCTCGTAGCCCATAGTTATGGCGGGATGCTCGTCTCGGCACTGGCCGACCGGCTGCCCGGCACCGTTTCCGGCGTCATCCTGATGAACGCCGCCCTGCCGCGCGACGGCGAGACCATGCTCGACATGCAGACGGCCGATCGCCGTGACCAGGTGCTGAAGATCGCCGCCGCCCAGGGCCAGGGCTATCTCGTGCCGAAGCGGATGCTTCTCAACACCGGCATCACCGACAAGGCGGCAGCCGACTCTTTCACGCAACGGTCGAGCGATCATCCGCTGCGCTCGCTCACCCAGCCACTATCCGTCGGTGACGGCCTCGCCCGGGTCGGGCGCAAGCTGCACCTCATCGCCGATCATGCCTCGGAGCGCTTCCGCAAAGACCATGCCTGGGCCGCCGCGCAGCCGGATTGGCAGACGGGAACGCTCGGCTCGTCGCATTATCCGATGGCGACCGTCCCGGAGGAGACCGCATCGTTGATCGATGCCTTCATTAGCGCGTCGGGCAGGCACGAACCGGGTGGCGGGGCCGCGCGCCCGCGATGATTGGCGGCGGACCGGCGGACTCGATAGAGTATCGCCTGTTGCCCGCATACGGTTCCAGGAACAACCGTCGGGCGTTGCCGGGGAGGGCGGGATGAAGCTTCTATATTTCAATGACTTCCGGTTGGGCGTGCTGGCCGGCGACAGCGTCGTGGACGTGACGGAGCTGGTCTCGGATCTGCCGCATCGCGACCGCCAGGACCTGATGGGTAGCCTCATCCCGCAATTCGAGGCTTATCGCGGCCGTCTCGCCGAAGCCGCGAAGGGCGGTGGCGTCGCACTCTCGCAGGTTCGCGTCCGCCCGCCGCTGCCGCGCCCGTCGACCTTCGACTGCATGGCGGTCAACTACATGGAGGACGGCACCCGCGACGCGCCGGCGCCGATCAATGCCTTCAACAAGGCGCCGAGCACGATCATCGGGCCCGGCGATACGATGATCCTCGACGACATACCCGCGACCTGCTTCGAGGGCGAGGCCGAGCTCGCCATCGTCATCGGCAAGCGCGCCGATCATGTTCCGGCGGCGAGGGCGATGGATCACGTCTTCGGTTATCTCAACTTCATCGACGGTTCGGCGCGCGGCCTGCTGCCGGCCAATGCGCCCTTCTTCCAGATGAAGTCGCGCGACACCTTCTCGCCGATCGGCCCCTTTCTCGTCACCGCCGACGAGATCGCCGATCCGATGCGGATGAAGGTCCGGCTGTGGAACAACGGGATCCTCATGCAGGATTTCAACACCAGCGACATGGCCCACAACATCGCCCGCTGCATCGAATGGGTGAGCTCGATCCATGTGCTGGAGCCCGGCGATATCCTCGCCACTGGCACCAACCATCGCGGCCTCAATCCTTTCATGGATGGCGACCGGATCGAGATGGAATGCGAGGGCCTCGGACGGCTGAAGATCGATGTCCGCGACAGCCTCAAGCGCCGCTGGGAACGGGTGACGCGGCTGCAACACGCGGTCCGCGGCCTCTCCGGCCCGCACACGCCGCAGGTCGGCGGCAAATATGCGAAGGAGCCGGCCTGAACCCCGGCGCATTCTGTTGAGCGACAGGAAACGGCTTCTCATCATCGCGCATGCGCCCTCCGATAATACCGGGCGCATGCTCGCCGCCGTCTTGTCCGGCGCCGCTTCGGAGGTCGACAATGTCGACGCCGTCGCACAAAGTCCGTTCGAGACGCAGCCGGAGCATGTCCTCGCTGCGCAGGCGATCATTCTCGGCACGACCGAGAATCTCGGCTCGATGAGCGGCGCCCTCAAGGATTTCTTCGACCGCTGCTACTACCCCTGCCTCGAGCATACGCAGGGGCTTCCCTATGCCGCCTATATCCGCGGCCGCCATGACGGCACCGGCACGCGGCGCGGCATCGAGACGATCACCACCGGCCTCCGCTGGAAGCCGGTGCAGGAGCCGCTGATCTGCCGCGGCGACTGGCGGGAGGATTTTCTCGGCACCTGCCGCGACCTCGGCGCGGCGATGGCGGCGGGGCTCAGCGCAGGAATATTCTGAAGGAAATAGGGTGGGCGAAGGCGCCCTTCAGCGCCGTGTCCACCCTACCAGGCTTGCTGCCTTACTTCGCCGTGACGAGTTCGGCTTCGGCGTTGATGCCGGTCTCGGCGAGATCGGTAAGCTTGAGGTCGGCGGCCTTCTCCTCCTCCAGCGTCTCTTCGAGGACCATGGCGCAATCCGGCCGGCCGAGCTCGCGCGCCCAGGCGGCGAGCGTGCCGTAGCGGGTTATCTCGTAATGCTCGACGGCCTGCGCCATGGCGATGATCGCCGCATCGAGGACGCGGTCGTCCTCGACCTCGCCGCTGACCTCGTCGGCCTCCTCGAGGATGCCGTCGATCGCCGGGCAACGCACCGCCTTCACCTTGGCGCCATGCATGCGGAAGACTTCTTCCAGCGGCGTGACATGGCCTTCGGTCTCGGCGAGATGGTCGGAGAGCGCCTGCTGAAGCTGCGGGTCGCGCGCCTTGCCGATCATCGTTGGCAGCGATTTCACGATCTGCTTCTCGGCATAGTAGATATCCTGCAGCGTGTGGACGAAGAGGTCGTCCATCGTCTTGATGTCCTTCGAAAAAATTCCCATGACTTGTCTCCTTCGGTTCTCGGCCGGCCGGCCATCGCGTGCCGTCTCGGGGGAGGACGCGCCTGTGTTGATCGATTGGATATTCGGGTCCCGGATGGTGACCGCCAACCCGGCGATTCAATGCGGTTCGGTCGCCGCGGTTCCTGACGATATGCCGATCGCCGTCGCGTCGTTGCGCTCGGCGCGACTACGGAACAAAGCCGGTTCCACCCGGTTCTATGCCCACGGTGCGGAGCACGGATATGGAATCGGATGGTGAACCCCGGCGTACTGAGACGGTGCGTTTCGACGCAGGCACGCCCGATGCCCGCGTCTAGCCGTCAGGCGACGTCGCGCACGACGACCTTCAATTCGACCTCGCAAAAATACCCGCTGGCCTCGCCGCGGATCTGGATGAGAACCTGCTTCTCTCGTCCGTTCGGCTCGGCAGCAATCGCCCCGGCCACCCGATATGCCTCGGCCTTGGCGGCTTCGGGGTCGGACAAGGGCACGCCCGCCTCATCCTGTTCCCGGACACCGTTGACTGTCAGGTCGAAGAAATATGTCGGCATGGCTAGCAATACCGCCGGCCGGCATTTTTGTTCCGTCCCCGACCGGGAGGCAGCGGAGAAAATTCTGCGACATGCCGATCGGCTCGAAGGGTAGGCGTCCATGTCCGAGACTTTCACCAGCCCGCTGGCGCGCAAGCTGAACCGCTACCTGCAGCTCAGCGAGTCGGAGCTCGACGTCGTGCAGGGGTTGAACACGCGGGTGATGTCGGCGCCCGCCGACCGCGAGCTGATCCACGAAGGCGACCGGCCGACCGATTGCAACCTGCTCCTCGAAGGCGTCGTCTGCCGCTTCAACACGTTGACCGACGGAAGGCGCCAGATCGTCGCCTTTCATTTTCCCGGCGACATTTTCGACGCGCAGAGCTTTCTCCTGCAGCGCATGGACCACAGCGTCTCGACGCTGACGCCGGCCCGCATCGCGATGATCTCGCATGACACGCTCCGCCGCGTCTTCGAGGGCTATCCGCGGCTGGCGCTGGCGGTGTGGAAGGATTCGCTGATCGATTCCTCGATCTTCCGGCAATGGGTGACGAATGTCGGGCGGCGCGATGCGCTGGCGCGGACCGCGCATCTCAAATCCCAATGTGAGTCTCGATCAGTGCTGGCTGGTATTACCGCCATCTGTGGAATGGGGCATAAAGAACAAATCATGAACAATCTGGTTGGAAAGTTATGCCTCTCAACCTGCTGCAGAAGCTCGAAATTCTGGCTGACGCGGCAAAATACGACGCCTCCTGTGCCTCCTCGGGCGGCGCGAAGCGTAATGCGCGGTCGGGCGGGCTTGGCTCCACGACCGGCTGCGGCATCTGTCACGCCTATACGCCAGACGGTCGCTGTGTCTCGCTGCTCAAGATCCTGCTGACTAATTTCTGCATCTATGACTGCGTTTACTGCGTCAGCCGCCGCTCGAGCAATGTGGCCCGCGCCCGCTTCACGGTCGCTGAGGTCGGGCGACTGACGCTCGACCTTTACCGGCGGAACTGCATCGAGGGCCTGTTCCTCTCCTCCGGCATCGCGCGGAGCGAGGACGACACGATGGCAGACCTCGTTGCCGTCGCCCGCTCGCTCCGCGAGGAGCATGGCTTCCGCGGCTATATCCACCTGAAGACGATTCCCGGCGCGAACGAGGCGCTGATCGCCGAGGCCGGCCGCTATGCCGACCGCCTCTCGATGAATGTCGAGATGCCGGACGAGGCCGTGCTGAAGCGTCTCGCGCCCGAGAAGGATGCCGGCGCGATCCTGAAGGGCATGGCGGTGACGCGCACCGGCATCGACGCGGCGAAGGAGGCGCGCAAACCCGCTCCCGGAAAGATTCGCCGCGCCCGCCCACCGCGCTTCGCACCAGCCGGCCAGTCGACGCAGATGATCGTCGGCGCCGACGGCGCCTCCGACATCACGATTCTCGACAAGAGCGTGTCGCTCTACGCCTCATACGGCCTGAAGCGCGTCTATTACTCCGCCTTCAGTCCGACCGGGCATCCCTCGGCAGTTCTTCCCGACCATGCGACGCCGCTCATGCGCGAGCACCGGCTCTACCAGGCCGATTGGCTGCTCCGCTATTACGGCTTCACCCTGCCGGACCTTCAAAGCGCGCTGCCCACCGGCATGCTCGATCTCGCTACCGACCCGAAGCTCGCCTGGGCGCTGGTCCATCGCGGCGTCTTCCCGCTCGATGTGAACCGTGCCGAGCGCGCACTGCTGCTTCGCGTGCCGGGCTTCGGGACGAAGGCGGTCGACCGCATCATCGCGGCGCGACGGAGCACCTGCCTGAGGCTCGACGATGTCGGCCGGCTCACCGGCGCGCTCCGCCGGGCCCGGCCTTTCATCGTCACGGCGGATTACCAGCCGGGCTCTTCTCTCGACGATGCGCGCCTGCGCGAGCGGCTGACGCCGCCGCCGAAGCAGCTTTCGCTCTTCTGATGTATGCGATCCCGGTCGAGAAGGATGTCGAGGAGGCGCCTTTCCGGGCGCTGCTCAAGCACTGCAGCGGTGCGGGCTTCCGGCCGGACCAGCTGATGTTCGTCGAGGCGGACAAGCACAGCTTCCTGCCGCCCCCTCCGCCGCCCTTCGGCGAGGGTGAGCCGCCCTCCTTCACGATGCCGCGCGCCTATGCCGAACTCCTGCATTACGCGATCTGCCATTCATCGGCCGCCCGCTTCGATCTCCTCTATCTCCTGCTCTGGCGGATCCGTCAGGGCGAGTCGATGGTTGCCTCCAACCATTCCGATCCGGTGGTCGCCGAGCTTGCCAACTATGCCAAGAACGTTCGCCGCGACATCCACAAGATGCACGCCTTCCTGCGCTTCCGCGCCGAGGAGATCGACGGGCGCATGGTCTACACGGCCTGGTTCGAGCCGCAGCACCATATCCTGAGGGCCGTCGCGCCCTTCTTCCTCGATCGCTTCACTAATATGGACTGGGTGATCGGCACGCCGGAGGGAACCATCGCTTGGCAGGACAAGACACTTACCTTCGCGCCGCCCGGGCCGAAGCCGCATGCCAGCAAGGACACGGTGCTCGACGATCTATGGCTTACCTACTATCGCACGACCTTCAACCCGCGCGGCTCCGCGTGAAGGCGATGACTGCCGAGATGCCGAAGCATTACTGGGCGAACATGCCCGAGGCGACGCTGATCCCCGGTCTGGTCGCGGGCGCCGGCAGGCGCGCCGAAGCGATGCGCGCCCTCCCCGCCGATGCGGCGCCGCGCTTCGCGGGGAAAGCCGCGCGCAAGCCGCGTCCGAGCCAAGTGCTGGCGACTGAGATCGCTGCGCTCCGCGCCGAGGCTTCCGCCTGCACCCTTTGCGCGCTGCACAGCGCTGCGACACAGACCGTCTTTGGTGAAGGGCCGGAAGATGCGCGGCTCGTCTTCGTCGGCGAGCAGCCTGGCGATCAGGAAGATCTTGCTGGGCGCCCCTTCGTCGGTCCTGCAGGACAACTCTTGGATAGGGCGCTTGCCGACGCCGGCATCGCGCGCAGCGAGGCATATCTCACCAACGCGGTGAAGCACTTCAAATATGAGCCGCGCGGCAAGCGTCGCATTCACAAGAAGCCGAATGCCGGCGAGGTCCGCGCCTGCCGCTGGTGGTTGGAGAAGGAACTTGACACGCTGAAGCCGGCCTTCATCGTCGCCCTCGGCGCAACCGCCGCGCAGGCTCTCTCCGGCCGGCCGGTTTCGGTTCTCCGGGAACGCGGCCCAACGTCGTTCGGAGGCATACCCGGCTATTTCACAATCCACCCTTCCTATCTGCTCCGCCTGCCGGAGGAGGCGGATAAGAACGCGGAGTTTCAGCGCTTCGTCGAAGATCTGAAGGCGATTGCCCACGTCTTCGTCACGCGGCAAGCTGCTGAAGCAGCCCGTGAGACCGCCGCGCGGGAAAGTCAAAGTCTTGCACTGATCCGGCAGCGGACGTGATGGGCGTCCGACGGCGCCTTCCCGCAGAGCAGGCAAGGTTGGCTCGCGACGAAACGCATATCTGCCTCGACCTCGAGGCTATCCTCGGTGCCCCCGTCCTCCTCGCTGACGAGGACGTCGGCGCGTATTACCGGCTCCGCGAACTCATCCGGCAAACCATTGAACCCACCGATACCATTGAAGCCCTCTGGGTCCGCGATATCACGGACCTGACTTGGGAGGGCGTCCGCTATCGTCGCTGGAAATCGGCATACCATCGCTTCGCCTATACGGGCGGCGCCGCAAAAATTTATCAGGAGGCGAACGGCCACACCCATGAAGCGATAGGCTTTATCCAGGCCCTCGCCTCCGGCTCAGCCCGCGCCAAATCGCAGATGGACCGAACGATGAAGGAAGCCGGCTACGACCAGGATGTCCTTGCTGCCGCCGCCTTTTGTGCAAGTCGCAGCCAGTTCGAATTTCTCGAGCAAATGGTTGCCGAAGTCGAAGGACGGCGCGACGGCGCGATCCAGAAGGTTGAGCGTCGTCGCGAAGCGATCGCCCGGCGCTTGCAGTCTATCGTCCGCAACGTCGAAGACGCTGAGATCCTCGAAGACGGCACCCCGGCAGCCCATCCCGAAGCCAGCCCGCCAACGCCGCGCCGCAGGCGGATTATCCCGAAACCGGTGAGCAGCAGCGCCGCTCCATCTAACGCTGTGAATGAGGATCATCTTGAGGACGGCGATGCCGAGCAGCGCAATGAGGATGAGGGTTAGCCATGGCAACAAAGAATCAAGTCCAGGCGAACCGTAGCAACGCGAAGCGGAGCACCGGTCCGATATCTCGCGAAGGCAAGGCCACGGTAGCTCGGAATGCCCTTCGGCACGGCCTAGCTGTCCCATTAGCGGCTCTTCGTGAATTTGAAGAGCCGGTCTCTCGTCTTGCCGAGCTGCTCGTCGAAACGGGCGATGCCGCACGGCTTGAGGACGCTCAGCCCGTTGCCGAGAGCGTGATCGATTGGATGCGCATCAGGCGTCTCAAGACGATCCTATTGGCGGAAGCGCATGCCGCGAACTTCGAGACCGGCCTTGTCGGCATAGCCGCACTCGCACGTTATGAACGACGCTCGCTGTCGAGGCGCAAAACCGCGATGCGCCCTTTTGAGGGCGGCGACTAGTGGGGGGCGCTTCCAGTACGACACCGGACCTCGACCCCGGATTGCTCTGGGCGGTCGAGGAAATTGTCGGTCGGCCAGCCTTACCCGAGAGGGAGGATGTTGACGAGTATGAGCTGTTGCTCAACCGCCTCCGCCTCGACATGGCACCCATCGACGCCATCGAAGAGTTCTGGTTGCGGGACATCACCCACCTCGTCCTCGATGCCGCTCGATATCGGCGGGTCAAGCGCGGTCTTCTCGGCCTGGCGGGCGCCCATGCAGTGAGCCTTATAACCGAGCAGCAGTCGCGGCCTTTCGAGGACGACACCCAGGCCTACGTCCTGCATTGTTGGCTTACAAACAAACGCAGCGACCGCCGAAACTTCGCCAAGAGAATGAAAAAGGCGGATTATGACGAGGACGTTCTTCAGTCTGTGGCCTTCTCCTGTGCCCTTTCGGACTTTGATCTCCTCGACCAGATGATCGCTGACGCTGACGATCGCGCCGCCGCCAGTCTCCGGAAGATGGAACGGCGGCGCGCCACGGCGGCCAGTCGCCGGCGACGAGCCACCACGCAATAGGAAACCAGATGCAAACCCCCGAGCACAACCTCAGCCCGACAGAGCTTCGCATGCTCCGCGCAATCGCGGCAGGAAACCAGCATGAAGTTGCTCCCGATTTTGTGGCCTCCCAGCGCCTCAAAGCGTTCGGCTGCATCACGGTGGATCTAATGGGTCGGCCAACTATCACCGATCAAGGTAAGGAGGTGGCGCGTCGCTCCCAGATCTGAGTTGCCGCGATACAGATGACCGTTGCCCTGCCTGCCGCCGCTCGGCGTTGCGTGATCCGGCCACCATGGTGTCTGGGCGCTGGGGCCGCTGCCGATGCGGCCGAGCGCCGACAGCGTGAAGGGCATCGCGATCATTGATGGAATGAAAACGAAGGATGATCAGCGACCCAGTCCCTGAAGGCGGCGGCGCTGCAGGACGACGACCGTGCGTGCCGTTCGATTATGAGGGGATTGGCGGAATTGGCACAACCGGCTTCACGAAGTCAGGTAACGAGCTGTCTAATCTCAATAATCAGGAAGCGCGGCCGGTGGTCGCGCCTTTGTCTTGAGCGACGCGCGCACCGGAGAATTGTCATTGACGCATCTGGCCATGACCCGATAACGGTTCTGGCAGTTTTGGCAGAACAAAGCCAATCGAGGGATTGTGATCAACGGCCCAAGCAGGCGCCTGCGTGTCCCCCCGGGCGAGGGTTTGGCAGAACAAAGCCAATACATGCGCTTAAGGCAGCGGCCTCGAATTTTATCGATGCCTGTGGCTGGCGATGCTAGAGAACGCCGGCGCTGAAAACACCCAATCGCAACGCCGGTTCCGGCAGGGACGCCATCGATTAACGCTCGCCGGGTTCCTTCCAGAAGAGCGCGACGATGAGCGCCATGAGGCCCAGCATGGCGAAGACCATGGCGAGCGATGCCGGCCAGCCGGCGAGGTCGTAGGCGATGCCGGGAAGCCAGCCGCCGACGGTGCCGCCGGAATAGAAGAAGAGCACATAGAGCCCGACGGCGGCCGAGGTACCGGCCGGCGCCGAGATCGCGACATAGCCGGTCGACGTCGCCTGGATGAGGATGCCGCAGGTCGAGGCGACGAGGAGGCCGGCGACGATCGCCGGGATCGAGGCGGTCAGCGTCAGGAAGAGCCCGGCGCCCCACAGCCCCAGCGTCCACAGGACGAAGCGGCGGCGGCCGAAGATCTGGACGAAACGGCCGCTGAAGGGGGCGAGCGCCGAGCCGGCGAGATAGACGACGAAGATCGAGCCGAGGAAGAAGGCCGAGCGGTTGAAGGGCGGCGCGGCGAGATGGAAGCTGATGAAGGTGAAGGTCGCCATGAAATTGAACATGACGCCGAAGCCAACGGCAAAGGTCGCGACGAGCCGCCGGTTGCCGAGATGGCTGAACATTTGGCGGAGCGAGGCGGCGAGGCTGGTGGCGCGGACGAAATTCTTCTCCTTCGGCAGCAGCCAGAGGGTCACGCCGACGCAGACGAGGTTGAGGAGGGCGATGGCGACGAAGCCGCCGCGCCAGCCGAAATGGTCGTTGAGGAGGCCGGGGATGAAGCGGCCGAGGAAGCCGCCGATCGCCGAGCTCGCCGAATAGATGCCGACCATCGTCGCGGCCTCGCCCTTCGGCCATTCGTCGCCGATATAGGCGATGGTGACGGCGAAGATCGGCGGCAGCAGCAGCCCCTGCAGGAAGCGCCAGAAGACGAGTTCGCCCAGGCTGTCGGATAGCGCGAGCATCAGCGTCGGCAGCATCAGCAGGGTCATCGCCGTGAGGATGATGCGCTTGCGGCCGAGGCGGTCGGAGACGGCGCCGGTGAAGGGCGCGGTCAGCGCCACGGCGAGCGTGCCGGCGGTCACCACCATGCTGGCGCGGGCCGCGCCGATGCCGAGCTCGGCGGCGATGAAGGGCAGCACCGACTGCGTCGAATAGAGGTTGAGGAAGGTGCAGATCGCACAGGACGCGATAGCGACGCGGCGCATATCGGCGGTCATCTCGATCCTCGAATTTCACGTGCGGCAAGGGCGACGGGCGGGCGTCCGCGTGACGCGCCGTCACACGAGCGTAACAGTCCTGCCACAAGGTCCGCCGCACCACAAATCACCGTTTCGGGGGGCCGAACCATGACCATGCGCGAAGTCGATCTTCTCAACTGCCGCCGGCTGCCTCGGGCGGCCGTCCTCGCTGCCTGCCTGTTCGCCGTGACGCCGTCGCTTGCGTCGGCGCAAGAGCTCACGGATGCCGAGAAGGCGATCAGCAATGTCGTGACGCTTGGCGAGGCTGCCGACGCGCCGACCGAATGGCTGGGACCGACGCCGCATTTCGTCATGGTCGGGGAGTTCGGCGATTACACCTTCGCCATCAATATAAAGGACCCGGCCAAGACCGAGAATTTCAAGCTCGAAGGCAAGCGCGAATACCGCAAGGGCGAGAAGGGCCTCGACTACATCGACTTCGAAATCGCCGTCGACCTGATCACCAACGGCATCGAGCGCGGCCTCGAGATCGAGTTCGAGAACGCCAATTTCGCCGCGCACCCGGTGCCCTCGACCTTTGCCCTGCAGGACAAGGAATTCCCGGCGGGCCTGTTCTCCAACATGGAATTGCAGGTCGAATGGGAATGGGTCGAGAAGAGCTTCATCGTCAATGACGAGAAGCTCTACAGCGACGGCCAGCTCACGGTCGCCCTCGAGGATGCCAAGCCCGAAGCCGACGGCACGGCGCCGAACGGCATGATCGGCGGCTTCGTCACCGGCACCATGGACGGCAAGAAGATCGCCATCTCCTTCACCGCCCCGGTCACCGAGGCCGAGATCGATGACTAGGCGTATTCCGCACGTCGGGCTGCTCGCCGGACTTCTTCTCTCGGCTGCAGTTCTCCCGGCAGTAGCGCAGGAGATGCCCACCGCGACCGTCACGGCCGTGCTCGAAAGCGCGCCGGTCGATCGCGACCCGGACGATCCGGCGATCTGGATCAACCCGGCCGATCCGGCCAAGAGCCGCGTCATCGGCACCGACAAGGATTACGGCCTCGTCGTTTTCGATCTCGACGGCAACATCGTCCAGCGCCTGCCCGACGGGCGGCTCAACAATGTCGACGTCCGCCAGGATGTGGCGCTCGACGGCGGCACGGTGACGCTGGTCGCCGCGAGCCGGCGCGACGACAACACGATCGCGCTCTACACGGTCGACAAGGACGGCGTGCTCGCGCATGCGGCGCCCTTCACCTTCCCCGGCTCGCCGGTCGAGATCCGCTACGACATCTACGGCATCGGCCTCTACCGCAATCCGGCCAGCGGCGAGACCTCGGTCATTGCCAATTTCAAGACCGGCGACATCGTGCAATGGGTGGTCGGCGGTACGCCGGAGAAGCTCGAGCTGACGCTTGCCCGCCAGTTCAAGGTCGAGACGCAGCCGGAAGGCGTCGTCGCCGACGATGCGCTGGGCCTCCTCTATGTCGGCGAGGAAGACGGCGGCGTCTGGCGCTACCAGGCTGATCCGAAAGCACCGGCCGACGGCGTTCAGGTCGATCTGGTGGGGTCACGCTGCCTGCCCGCCGACGATGTCGAAGGCCTCGGCATCTATGCCTCGGGCGAGACGTCCGGCTATCTCGTCGTCTCGGCGCAGGGCATGAACCGCTTCGTGCTGTATCCCCGCCAGCCCGATGCCGAAGGCCGCCAGACATGCATCGGCAGCTTCCATATCGGCACCGGGGCAACCGATCCGGTCGGCGAGACCGACGGCATCGAGGTCGTCTCGTCCGGGCTCGGCGAAAAATTCCCGCGCGGCCTGATGGTCGTCCAGGACGACCGCAATGAGGGCTTTACCCGGAATTTCAAATACGTTTCCTGGGCCGACGTCGAAGCGGCGCTGAAGCTGCCGACCAACTGAGGTGGCGAGTGGCGCCGAGATCGCCTGCAAGCTGCAGTGTGTCCGGTAACGCTCCGACACACTCTGCCGTCATCGGCGGGCTCGACCCGCCGACCCATTCCGATTCGCTTCCCGGAACGACGGCCTGTGCAGATTCTGCACGGGTCGGAATTATTTGCCGGAGACCGCAACTAAGGTCGCCGCCCGCGCTTGGGGTAAGTCCAATAGCGGACGCGTACCCTCATGCATGGGATTTGCCCGACGACCGGCAAGCCTCTGATACCCGACGCCGCGATGCTCCTGATGCCGGAGACCACCCGGATTGTGTGCCCGGCCTGCGGAAACACGCATCTCTGGGACCCGAAGCGGCGCCTTTTCCGTGCCGAACCCTCGACGCACCAGGATTCGAACTGAGTCGCGGTCCGCCCTAAAGGCTGGTCAAACCGCCGCCAGTCTATATTATCTCCAGGAACTCTCCCCGGACCGAGCCCCGAGCAGCTGGTCCGCCCGCGCCCTATAATGAGGGCTCGGGCTGCGCATTCATTCGCCTGTCTGGTCGGCCGGCTCCGCCGGGCCGTCGAAGCAACAACAAGAACGGATCCGGTCGAAAACCGGGAGGACTTTCATGGACGCGATCAACGACCAGAAATATGCCGTCGGCCAGCCCGTCTACCGCAAGGAAGACCCGACCCTCGTTCAGGGCAATGGCCGGTATACCGACGACATCGACCTGCCCGGCCAGGTCTTTGCCGCGATCGTGCGCAGCCAGATCGCGCATGGTGTTATCAAGGGCATCGACACGGAGACGGCCCGCGAGATGCCGGGCGTGCTCGGCGTCTATACGGCGGCCGAACTCGATGCGGCCGGCTATGGCGGCCTGAAATGTATCGTCGACTTCCCCAACAAGGACGGCACGCCGATCCGCAAGCCGATGCGCAGGGCGCTCGCTGCCGACAAGGTGCGCTTCGTCGGCGATCCGGTAGCCTTCGTCGTCGCCGAAACGCAGGCGCAGGCGCAGGATGCGGCCGAGGCCGTGGTCGTCGACATCGACACGCTTCCTGCGGTTACCACGGGCAGCGAGGCCTTCAAGCCTGGCGCGCCGCAGCTCTTCGACGACGTGCCGAACAACCTTATCCTCGACTTCTACCACGGCGATGGCGCGAAGACCGCCGAGGCTTTCGCCAAGGCGGCGCATGTCGCCAAGCTCGAGCTTCTCAACAACCGTCTCGTCGTCGCCTCGATGGAGCCGCGCGGCGCCATCGCCGACTACGATTCCGGGAGCCAGCACTTCACGGTCCATGTCGGCTGCCAGGGCGCTTTCGGCATGCGCAACAACCTCGCCGAGATCATGAATCTCGCGAAGGACAAGCTGCGCATCCTGACCGGCCAGGTCGGCGGCTCCTTCGGCATGAAGGCGGGCGTCTATCCCGAATATATCTGCATCATGCACGCGGCCCGTGAGCTCGGCCGGCCGGTCAAATGGATCGATGTCCGCTCGAGCGCCTTCCTCTCGGACCATCACGGCCGCGACCACGAATTCACCGTGGAGCTGGCGCTCGACAAGGAAGGCACCTTCCTCGCCTGCCGGGCGACCGGCTACGGCAATATGGGCGCCTATCTCAGCATGGTCGCGCCGATGATGGGGACGCGCAACGTCGTGCGCAACATGGTGAGCTTCTACGATATCCCGGTCATCGAGGTGTCGACCAAGTGCATGGTCACCAACACCTCGACGGTCAGCGCCTATCGCGGCGCCGGCCGGCCGGAGGGCAATTATTTCATGGAGCGGCTGATCGATACGGCAGCCGCCGAAATGGGGCTCGACCGGGCCGAGCTCCGTCGCCGCAACCTGATTCAGCCGGAGGCGATCCCCTACAAGGCCGCCTCGGGCGAGACCTACGACAGCGGTGACTTTCCGGGCGTCTTCGACGACGCGATGCGGCTCGCCGACATGGAAGGTTTTGCCGGACGCCGCGCCGAGAGCGAGGCCAAGGGGCTGATCCGCGGGCTCGGCATCGGCTGCTATCTCGAAGTCACGGCGCCGCCGGGGCCGGAGATGGGCGGCCTCCGCTTCGAGACGGACGGCTCGGTAACCATCATCACCGGCACGCTCGACTACGGCCAGGGCCATGCGACGCCGTTCGCGCAGGTGCTGTCCGAAAAGCTCGGCATCCCCTTCGAGAAGATCAAGCTGCTGCAGGGCGACAGCGACCAGCTCATCACCGGCGGCGGCACCGGCGGCTCGCGCTCCATGTATGCGAGCGGCCATGCGATCGTCGAAGCCTCGGTGCAGGTCATCGAGAAGGGCCGCAAGATCGCCGCCGAGCTCCTCGAGGCGGGCGAGGGCGACATCGAGTTCAAGAACGGCCGCTTCGCCATCGCCGGCACCGACCGCTCGATCGCCATCCTCGATCTTGCCGAGACGCTCCGCAAGGGCAACCGCAAGCTGCCCGAAGGCATGCCGACCAGCCTCGATGTGAGCCACGCGACGGCCGCCATTCCCTCGGCCTATCCGAACGGCGTCCACGTCTGCGAGGTCGAGATCGATCCCGACCTCGGCTCGATCGAGATTACGAACTATCTGATGGTCAGCGATTTCGGCACGATCATCAATCCGATGCTGGTCGAGGGCCAGTGCCATGGCGGCGTCGTGCAGGGCATCGGCCAGGCGCTGATGGAGCATGCCGTCTATGACGAGTCCGGCCAGCCGCTGACCGGCACCTTCATGGACTACGCCATGCCGCGCGCCGAGCATGCGCCCGACTTCCGCTTCGCAAGCCATCCCGTGCCGGCGACGACCAATGCGCTCGGTGTGAAGGGCTGCGGCGAGGCCGGCTGCGCCGGCTCGATCACCTCGATCATGAACGCCATCGCGGATGCACTGGTCAGCGCCGGCGCGAAGCCGGTCGACATGCCGGCGACGCCGGAGAAGGTCTGGCAGGCGCTGTCGCAGGCGAAGGCGGCCTGACGGGTGGGATGTGTAAGGTCCGGACTTACCCTCTCCCATAGGGAGAGGGCTTTGAGCCTTGATGAGCGCAGCGAATTTAGGCGAGAAGGGTGAGGGGTTGAGACCTATCCGTATCGCTCGACGGCTTCCCCGGTTGGCGCCGACAACGAGCGCATTAACCCCTCACCCCACCGTCCTAAGGTTCACTCCGTTCACCAAGGACGGCGGCCCTCTCCCCATGGGAGAGGGGGTGGTCACCGCGCGTCGGAAGTTGACGCGGAATCTCTTCTGCGCACTCGCGCTCCTCCTCCTCTTCGCCGCCCCCGCTACCGCCGAGACCCTGCGCCCCATCCCCGTGAACGTCATCGACGGCACCGACGACCGCGGCTCGCTCACCGTGCTCGGTCCGGAGCTTGGCCTGTCGGGGAGTGAGATCGCCCGCATCCGCAAGGTCTCGGGCTATGTCGGCTGCCTGTCGCCGTCGCCGTCGCTCGGCTCCGGCGCGCTCTATCTCGACAATCGCCAGATCCTGACCGCCGGCCATATCTTCTTCGAGCCGTCGGGCAACCGCCGCTCGCGCTGCTTCTTCAAGAACCAGGACAGCGCGCCGGTGATGATTGATCTGTTCGTCGATGGCGACAATGCGCGCTTCGGCGCGGTGCCGCCGAAGCCCGGCTCGAACAATGATTTCGCGGTCGTGCGGCTCGCCGCGCCGCTGCCCGGCGGCGCGCCCTTTCCGGTCGCGACGGATGTCCCGGTCAAGACCGGCGACGGCCTCATCGTCGTCACCTCGCATCCGGCCGGCATGGCGCAGGAGGTCGACAAGGCCATCCCCGTCGTCCAGGCCTGCAAGGTCCGGCGGGTGCCGAAATCGACCGCCAAGACCTCCTTCTACCGCTCGGATTGCGACGCCACCGGCTCGTCCTCCGGCGGCATGAACCTGGCGCGGGTCGGCGGCGAGCTCGTCTATCGCGGCATCACCATCACCACTGGCCCCTGGCGCGACCAGAAATTCTTCGGCGCGCCCTATGACGAGAAGGGCGGCAGCGTCACGACGGCGCTCGGCGTCGACGCGGCGGTGCTGGAAGCCGGCCGCTCGCTTGCCAAAGGCTTCTGATGTGAAATAAAGCTGGCTAAGAACAAGAACGGGGAGGGAAGGCGTGAAACTCGGCTATTTCACCATGCCGGTGCATCCGATGGGGCGCGACTGGCAGACGACGCTGGAAGAAGACCGCCAGGCGATCATCTTCGCCGATGAGCTCGGCTTCCACGACGCCTTCGTCGGCGAGCATCTCACCGATGTCTGCGAGAACATCACCAACTCGATGCTCTTCCTGGCGACGCTGGCGCCGGTGACGAAGCAGATCAAGCTCGCCACGGGCACCTCGAATCTGTCGCAAAGCCATCCGGTGCTGGTCGCGGCGCATGCCGCGATGCTCGACCATCTCACCGGCGGCCGCTTCATCTTCGGCATCAGCCCCGGCGCGCTCACCTGTGACGCCGAGGTGCTCGGCATGCTGGCCGAGGACCGCAACAAGATCTTCGCCGAGGCAATCAACGTCATCCTCGAGATCTGGGCGCGCAACCCGCCTTACGACATCGATCTCCCCGACAACCGCTTCAAGGTCTCGACGGCGCAGAACAGCAACCTGTCGGTCGGCGTCGGTTATCTCTCGAAGCCGCTGCAGAAGCCCTATCCGGAAATCGTCGGCACGGTGCTCGCGCCCTTCTCGCAGGGCGTCATCGCCATGGGCGAGCGCGACTTCCATCCGCTCTCCGGCAATTTCCTGATCGACAAATGGCTGAAGTCGCATTGGGAGAATTACTGCAAGGGCAAGGCGAATGTCGGCGTCGCTCCGAAGGAGTCCGACTGGCGCATCGCGAGGGCCATCTTCGTCGCCGACGACGACAAGACCGCCGAGCGTTACGGGCGCACCGATCCGAAGAGCCCCTACGCTTTCTATCACAGCCAGTTCCACGCCAAGCTCTCGAAGAGCAATCGCCTCGGCCTGTTCAAGGAATACAAGGAGCAGCCCGACGCGGAGATCACGCATGACTACATGATGGACCGCCTCGTCCTGCATGGCGGCGTCGACAAGGTCGTCGACCAGATCCTCAAGCTCCGCGAGACCGCCGGCCCCTTCGGCGAGATCGTCTATCCCGGCATGGACTGGGTCGACGAAAAACTCGCCCGCCGCTCGATGCAGCTCATGGCGGAAGAGGTCATGCCGCGGGTGAATGCGGCGATCGGGCAATAGGAGGCCTGCGTCCGCTGCTGGAGTCTGAAGCTCTCCAACATACTCGGTCGTCATCGGCGGGCTTGACCCGCCGACCCATTCCGATTCGCATCGCCGGTGTGGAGATTTGCGGCGACCTCACCGGCACTATGCGTCGTAACCTCCGCCAACGTTTCCAGATGTCTTCCCGAGTTTCGAGCTCACGGCATGGATCGGCGGGTCAAGCCCGCCGATGACGATGTAGGTGTGAAGGCGTAGTGGCTACAGACGAGCGCTTACAAGGCTGAGGCTCGGGGATGCCGGCGGTGGGTTGCGCCTTCGGCTAATCCGCCCTACAGGCCGACCCCCGTAGACGCCATCCCGTCGAGGGCGTAGAAAACACCCGTCACCTCCCGACGGACTTCCAATGCTTCAGGTAACGTCAAAGCCGACCGGCTGGCTCGGGCCGGTTGTCGCGGTGGTGCTCCTGCAATTCATCGGGAGCTTCACCCTCGTCTTCATGCCGAATGTGGCGCCCTTGATGGCGGTCGAATTCGGCTGGTCGGATTCGATGATCGGCTTTCTCGCCGCGCTGATCATGGCCGGCTCGATGTCCTTCCTGATGGCCGTCGCCCCGCTCATCCATCGCGCCGGGCCGGTGCGCTCCATCCAGTTCGGGCTGATCTTCTCGGTCGCCGCCTTCCTCCTCCTCTTCGTGCCGTTGTGGATCGCGCCGGTCATCGCCAGCTTCCTGATCGGCCTCTCCTACGGCCCGTCGGTGCCGGCCTCGAGCCAGGTGCTGCAGCGCTTTTGTCCGCCGCGGCGCATGTCGCTGATGTTCTCGATCAAGCAGGGCGCCGGCGCGCTGGGCGGTGTCTGCGCCGGGCTGGCGCTGCCGGCGGTGGCCTCGTTCAGCGGCTGGCGCGGCACGGTCGTCTTCGCGATCATCCTCGTCGTCGCCTTCACCGCCTCCGTCCAGCCGCTCCGCGCCAATCTCGACGACCAGCGCGACCGCGGTCGCCGGCTCACCTTCCGCGCCTTCCTGTCGGCGGAGAACCTGACCCGACCGATCAAGGCGCTCGCCGCCGTGCCGGGCTTGCTGCCCTATGCGCTGGGCGGCGGCCTCCTCGGCATCTCGCAGGGCTGCTGGAACGCCTTCCTCGTCACCTTCCTCGTCGTGCGGCTCGACTACAGCCTGACGCACGCCGGCGCGATCTTCGCCACCATGCAGGCGGCGACCTTCGGCGGCCGGCTGCTGATGGGCTGGGTGTCCGACTGGATCCGCTCCGGCGTGGCGATCATGCGCTTCATCTCGGTCGCGACCTTCGCGCTCACCGTGGCGCTCGCCTTCGTGTCGCCGGCCTGGCCGGGCTGGCTGGTGGCGCTGCTGGCGGTGGCGTCCGGCCTCGGCGTCAGCGGCTGGAACGGCGTCAACCTCTCCGAAGTCACGACGCGCGCCCCACGCCACCTGATCGGCGAGGCCTCGGCCGGCGCCATCGTCCTCGTCATGAGCGGCCACATCGTCGGCCCCTCCTTCTTCGGGATCATGCTGTGGCTCTCCGGCGGCCGTTTCGATGCCGCCTTCATCACCGTCGGCACGATCTCGCTGATGTCGCTGCCGCTCTTCAACCGCCTGCACAAGCTGGATGTCGCGGCGAAGCATCGTAGGGCGGATTAGCGGAGCGTAATCCGCCGACTGCCCGCGGGTTGGAGCGGCGGATTACGCCTTCGGCTAATCCGCCCTACGGTTTTCTCGCGTAAGGCGCCTGCTCCTCTTGCGAGAGCGTGACGCGGTCGCCGGGGCCGGCATCATCTGTCACGCCCGCAAGAATCCGGGCGCCGCCGTCGATCAGCACCGTCGCGATCGGCCGTGGCTTCCAGTCCTTCTGGCCGACGACATGGCGGACGATCGTCATGTCCTCGATGATGCCGCCGGCGACATTCACCGTCCCGATATGATGGCCGCCGCAGTTGCGGCAGAGGAAGCGCTCGGGGAAATAGACCGTGCCGCAATCGGCGCATTTCCAGGCGTTGAGACCAGGCGTCATGCTTGGCGCTCCAAGATTGCGGCGCCGGCCGTGGCGCCATAGCGGTACATGGTCATGCCGTAGCCGGTGGTGAGGCCGAGCTTCGCGTCCGGCACCTGCCGCGCGCCGGCGCGGCCCTGGAGCTGCAGCGTGATCTCGGAGACGCCGTTGAGGCAGCCGGCCGGGCCGCCGGGCTGGCCGGCCGAGAGCATGCCGCCCCAGGTGTTGACGGGGAAGCTGCGGTCGCGGATGCGGTTGGCGATGAAGCGCTTGGCGTCGTGGTCGGGCATGAAACCGAGATCGTCGAGCTGCGCCACGACCATCGCCGGATAGTCGTCATAGATGCTGGCGACGTCGATATCGTCCGGGCCGGCGCCGGCCTGCTCCCAGAGATCCTTGGCGAAGATCGAGGCGCCGGTCTTCAGCCCGTCGGTCGCCTGGTGGTCGTGGTTGAAGCTGTAGCCGAGCGCCCTGACTCGAACCTTCGGCCGGCCCTTCGGCGTACGGTCGGGCGCCGAGAGGATCACCGCCTGTCCGCCGGCGACGACCGGCACGCAGTCGAAGCGGCAGAGCGGATCGACGACGCCCGGCGCGTTCAGGTAATCGTCCATGGTCATCGGGTCGCGATAGACGGCGTAGGGATTACCCGCCGCCCAGATTCGCTGCGCGATGGCCATGTGGCCATAGTCGCTCTTGTCGAGCCCGTAATGCTTCATCTGCCGTGCGGTGAGCAGCGCGTAGGCGGTGTTGGGGCCGCCATAGCCGAGTGCGGCGGCATGGTCGCGGATGGCGCGGTTGAAATTGGCGGCGAGCTTGGCGTAGCCCTCGAGGCCGGTGGCGTCGCCGGCCGCGACCAGCACGGTCTTGGCGGCGCCCATCTCGATGGCGCGCACCGCGGCGCCGAAGGCGCTGATCGAGGAGGAGCCGCCATTGGTGTCCTGGTGCAGGAAACGTAGCGAGAGGCCGAGCCGCCAGGCGACGTCGACCGCCTGGTCCGGCCCGATCGACATCGACGAAAGCGCCAGCCCGTCGATCTCGCCGAGCTTCATGCCGGCATCGTCGAGGGCGGCGACGACCGCGTCGCGGATGAAATGATGCGCCAACGCGCCGGGTTCCGGCCGCCGCGTATAGGCGGATTGCCCGACGCCGACGATCGCCGTGTTGTCATAGGTCGGCCTGATGGTCATGAAAGTCCCCCTTCAGTCCTGGCTGGTGCGTGACTTCCCTCTCCCATGGGGAGAGGGCCGCCGCGCGCGGCGACGCAGGAGCCTTAGCGCGGCGGGGTGAGGGGCTCCAGCGCAAATCAGTTGCTCCGACGCCAAGGCCTCCGAGCCAAATCGAACCGCTCCAGCCCCTCACCCTTCTCGCCTAAATTCGCTCCGCTCATTAAGGCTCGAAGCCCTCTCCCCATGGGAGAGGGTAAGTCTCGCATCTCCGCTCAGGCAACACGGCTCTTCGCCGGCATGTCGAGCAATCTGATCGTGCCGCCCGCGGCGAGCGCGGCGATGTCGGCGGTGGAATAGCCCATCTCGCCCAGAACTTCGGCCGAGTGCTGGCCGAGCAGCGGTGGCGCGTAGCGTATGTCCGGCCCGTCATGATCCATGAGCACCGGATTGCGGAGCATCTTGAGCTTGCCGAAGACCGGATGGTCGGTCTCGACGACCATCTTGCGGTCGACCATCTGCGGGTCTTCCAGCGCTTCCTTGAAGTTCTTGACGATCGAGGCGGGGACGCCGGCTTCGGCGAGCACCGTCTCAAGGTCGGCGGCATCCCATTTCAGCACCGCCTCCTGGAAAAGCGGGATGAGGGTGTCTTCATTGACCTTGCGCAGCGAGTAGCTGGCATAGCGGGGGTCGTCGACATAGGCGTCGAGGCCGAGGATTTCGAGCATCTTGATGAAGAGCGGGTCGTTGGGCGAGCCAATCGCGATGTAGCGGCCGTCCCTGGTCTCGAAGAGGCCGTTCGGCGAATTGAGGCGATGGCGGTGGCCGACGCGCTGCGGGATCTCGCCGGTGACGAGGAAGCCGGAGGCTTCCCAGGTCGCGGCGGCGAGCACGGCTTCGGTGAGGCAGACATCGGCAATGCGGCCTTCGCCAAGTCGCGAGGCGCCGACCAGGCCGGCAAGCGCCGCATAGGCCGCGAACATCCCGGCGAAGAGGTCGGCGGTCTGGATCGCCGGCCGCATCGGCATCTTGTCCGGCTCGCCATAGATCGACATGACGCCCGAGGCGGCTTCGGCGATGACGTTGATGCCGCCGCGGCGGCGGTCGGGGCCGGTCTGGCCGAAACCGGAGACCGAGACATAGACGAGCTTCGGATTGAGCTTCTTCAAATCCTCGGCGCCGAGGCCGAGCTTGGCCATGGCGCCCGGCCGGTTGTTTTCGAGCAGCACGTCGGCCTTCAGCGCCAGGTCCTTGACGATGGCGAAGCCCTTCGGGTCCTTGATGTCGATTGCCAGCGAGCGCTTGTTGCGGTTCAGCGAGGAGAAGGACACGCTCTCGCCGTCGACCAGCGGCGGGAAGGCGCGGGCCATGTCGCCCTTGATCGCCTCGACCTTGATGACGTCGGCGCCCATGTCGGCCAGCAGCATGCCGGCGAAGGGCCCGGCCATGATGTTGCAGATTTCGAGGACGCGGACGCCCTCCAGCGGCTTCGCCATATCGGGGTGCTTTCTCTCGTCGCTGCCGGCGGTGGGTGGCCGGCCTATTTCAGTCTGGTCGCTAGGAGATATCGCCACGGACGCCTTCCGGCAACCCGGCGCGGGATTCCTGCGAAAATTGCCGCCGCCGCGGATATGGACGCTTTTCCGATGGATCAAACGATTGACTGGTCGGACATGATCGACTAAATACAGTGTCGGGCCGCAATGGCCCAGCCTTCGATCGCTTCGTCCTCAGCAATAAGAATCTAAAAACCAAAACCAACAATAAGATATCTGTCGGTCTTTGCGATCTGAAAAATCGGCGGTTTCCTGCGGTCTGCGTATATTGACCGATAGGGCCGCCGCTTTCGTTTTGGCGTCTCTTTCCCTCAATCCGCGAATTTTGTAACCGGCACGCCCGCGACCTCGACGCGCGCCATGAAGACGCTGCCGTTCCGCCGATACCTTGCGTTGATCGTGTCGGAGACATGCACGGTCAGCGAGGTGAAGAAGAGCGTCTTCATGTCGGGGCCGCCGAAGCAGGGCATGGTCGGCGCGGCCGGCACCGGAAACCTCTCGATGAGGCTGCCGTCCGGGGCGATCCGGTTCAGGCATTGGGCGCTGAAGCCGGCGCTCCAATAGGCGCCGTCGAGATCGGTGGCGCCGCCGTCGGGCGCCCCGTCGCGGAGCCGGTGGTGGTCGCGGAGGCGCCGGCGGTTGGCGATGGCGCCGGCCGCGACGTCGAAATCCCAGGCATCGATCCAGCCGCCGCGCGAATCCGAGTGATACAGGGTGCGCGTGTCGGGCGACCAGGCCAGCCCGTTCGAGACCATGAGGCCGCCGGCGATCTTCTCTTCGACGCGGCCGTCGCCGGTGATCCGGTAGAGCGAGGCGACGGGATGCCGGTTGGGCTCGCTCTCGGCAATCGTGCCCACCCAGAAAGCCCCGTCGGGGCCGACCTTGCCGTCATTCAGCTTGGCGACGCCGGGCGGAAGATCGACCGTGGCGAGGACGTCGCGGCGGCCGTTCCTGGGGTCGAAGAGGACGATCCGGCTGCCGGCCGCGACCAGCAGGCGGCCGCTCCGGGTCAGGCCGAGGCTGCCGATGAAATCGCCGAAATGCCAGATGCGCCGGGCACGGGTCGACAGTTCGATGGCGTGGACTTCGTCGGTGGTGTTGTCCGACCAGAAGAGCCGGTTGTTGTCGCCGTCCCAGACCGGCGATTCGCCGACGCCGAAGCGCGCTTCGACCAGGCATTCCAGATCGCGCATTCCAAGCCTCCCGTATTCTTGAAAGGCAGACTTCCCTTTCGGCAGACTTGTCGCAAGAGGAGATCTTTGGCCGTTCCTCTCCTCGCACGTCACCCCGGCGCAAGCCGGCGTCCATCGTCAGGGCGCACTTGCGGCCGGCCGGGATGGATTCCGGCTTTCGCCGGAATGACGGAGGAGAGTGCGGCGCCGCTGCCTGAAAAAGCCTCTCCGGTAGGGCGACGAAAGGCCCGGCATCTTATAATCTCCGCCGGCTGCGCCACACTGGGGCTGGGCGCGAGGCAAGAGGGGCGACCAATGGACGATGCCGGCGCGATCCTGAAGAAGATACCGCTCTTCGCCGATGTGCTGGACGAGCGCCAGATCGAGCGGCTCGGCAGCAAGTGCCATTTCGCCGCCTTCCGGCGCGGCTCGATGCTGATCGCCGAGGGCGATTTCGGCACCTCGATGTTTGCCATCGTCGAAGGCAGCGTTTCCGTTCTCCTGGCGGACAAGCGCGGTACGGCGCATGACGTGGCCATTCTCAAGAGCGGAGATATCGTCGGCGAGATGTCGCTTATGACCGGCGCGCGCCGCAACGCCAATGTCGTCGCCGAGGACGAGGTCCTGGCGCTTGAGATCACCAAAGTGGCGCTGGAAGAACTCCTCGCCAGGGCGCCCGACCTGATCGACCGCTTCGGCACCGTGCTCGCCCGCCGCCAGGCCGAACTCGACAAGGTCGCGACCGAGGTCGAGCATGCCAACAAGGACGACCTCATCCACCAGATCCGCCGCTTCTTCGGCGGGAAGTAGCGACGCGGGCTAGTGGTCCTCCCCTGCGAAGCGGGGGAGGGGGACCACGCGAAGCGTGGTGGAGGGGGCGACCACGGGTTCTAAAGAAAGTGAAGCCCTGGATAAGCTCTCCGTGTCGCCGTCCCCTCCGTCGACACTTCGTGTCGCCACCTCCCCCGTAAACGGGGGAGGACCCAACAACCGGCGTTGTGCGAGGTTTCTCAACGAGGGAGGTTCAAGCGGCCACTCTCGCCAAAAAATCCCACGTCCCTCTCCGCCCCCTACCCCTCCAGCGCGCGGATCTCGTCATTGGCGTGGCGCAGGCGCTCCGAGAAGTCGCGCATCATGTTGCCGAGGATGACGGTGAAGACGTGCGGGTGCTGGCGGCCGATCTCGCGCAGATGCTCGACGGAGAAGCCGTAGCAGACGACGCGTTCGTCGGCGATCACGTCGGCAGAGCGCTTGCCGCCGTCGAGCAGCGCCATCTCGCCGAAGGAGAGGCCGGGGCCGAGCGAGGCGACGCGGACGACGCGCTCCTCGTCGTCCTTGCGGATGCGCAGGCTCACCGTCGCGGTGCCGCGGGCGATGACGAAGAAGAGCCGCGCCTCGTCGCCTTCCTTGACGATGGTCTGGCCCTTCTCGAAGACCAGCGGGCGGACGGCGGTCTCGATGATCTTCAATTCGTCCGACGTCAGGCCGTTGAAGACGCGCAACGCCCCCAGCGAGAATTTCGTCAAGTCGCGCCCGATCGAGGCGTTGGTGATGAGCTGCTTCTCGCACCATTCGAGCGCCGTGTCGCGATGCTCGAAAAGCACCTCGGAGAGGTTGCCGAAGCGCTCCTTGAGCATCGCGTGGAGCGGCGCCAGCGGCCCCTCGGTGGTGACATGAGTGAAGAGCAGCCGGCGCTTGCGCTCGGCCAGCCAGTCGATCAGCTCCATGATCAGGCGGCGCGCCGCCTGGTCGACTTCGTGGACGCGGCGGAGGTCGAGGATGAGATATTCGGCTTCGGCGGCGAGTTCGTCGATGCGCCGCAGCAGCCGTTCGGCGGAGCCGAAGAACAGGCCGCCCTGGACCTCGATCAGGCAGATCTTGGCGCCCTGCTCGTCGAGGACCTTGCGTTCCTCGGCGGTGCGCAGCCGCTTCGAGCGGACGACGTTGCCGTAGAGCTCGCGGCGCACGACCGTGCCGGTATAGGTGTGGTTGCGGAAGACGTGCAGCCCGAAAGTTTCCGAGATCTCGCGGCAGACGCGGACGCCGCGCACCGAATGGCCGTGGCGGTCGAGCGGCGGCGAGAAGACGCCGATGCCGACCTGGCCGGGGATGACCGCGATGATGCCGCCGCCGACGCCGCTCTTGGCCGGCATGCCGACCTCGTAGGACCACTGGCCGGCGAAATTATACATGCCGCAGGAGTTCATGACGGTGAGCACGTCATGGACATAGTCGCGCGGCAGGGCGGTGGCGCCGGTCTTGGGGTTGATGCCGTCATTGGCGAGCGAGGCGGCCATCAGCGCCAGGTCGCGGCAGGTGACCTTCACGGCGCATTGGCGGAAATAGATGTCGAGGATCGATTCCGGCGAGGAATGGATCATGCCCGAATTGAGCATCATGTAGGCGATGGCGCGGTTGCGGTGGCCGGTCGCCTGCTCCGAGCGGAAGACGTCCTCGTCGACACTCAGGCTGCGGCCGGCATAGCGCGACAGGACGTCGAGCATGTTGGCGATGCGCTCTTCGGTGGTCTCGCCCTTGATGATCTCGGCGGCCGCCATGGCGCCCGAATTGACCATCGGGTTGAAGGGCCGGTTGGCGACCTCGTCGAGGACGATCGAGTTGAAGGCCTCGCCGGTCGGCTCGACGCCGACATGCTTCAGGACCGCCTCGCGGCCATACTGGTCGAGGACATGCCCGTAGATGAAGGCCTTGGAGATCGACTGGATGGTGAACTCGTGCTCGGAATCGCCGGCCGTGTAGACCTTGCCGTCGACGGTCGCGATGGCGATGCCGAAAAGCCCGGGATCGACCTTGGCGAGCTCGGGGATGTAGGTCGCGACCGAGCCGTCATTGATCTGCGCGATGCGCGCATAGAGGGCGGCGAGATACTGGTCGATCGGCCCGGTCGGCACCCCGGCCGCGTGCAGCACCTGTTCTATCTTTTTGAGCATCGATCCCCCGGCCCTGATGCCGCAAACTTGGTTACGAACCAAATTGCGTGCCATGTCGGCCGGGGTTGCGCGGGACGTCGCCCGCTACCGACCTGTTGCCCAGGGAGTGGGCTTCTGCCGATAAAATAGGCGCCGGCCGGGCATTGAACGCCGGCCAAGGGGCCGCGATACTCCCATCGCCTTCTCCGTCCATTCCAGAGCCGCATCTTTCGATGAGAATCCGCGCCGGCTGGCTCTATCCGCTGCTCGTCATGGCGATCCTCGCCGGGGCGACGGCGCTGCGCATCGCCGACCCGTTCTTCATCCAGGCGCTCCGCCTCATCGCCTTCGATTCCTACCAGATCCTGTCGCCGGAAAAGTTCGATCCGGCGCTGCCGGTCCGGGTCGTCGACATCGACGAGGAATCGCTCGCCAAGATCGGGCAATGGCCGTGGTCGCGGGCGATCCTTGCCGATCTCCTCGACAAGCTGACGGCGCAGGGCGCCGCCGTCGTCGTCTTCGACATCCTCTTCGCCGAGCCGGACCAGACCTCGCCCGAGCAGGCGCTGAGCCGCTTCGACGCCGATCATCGCGCCGCTATCTCGGCGATCACCGGGACGCAGCGGTCGAACGATTCGCTCTTCGCCGAGCGGATTGCCGCCGACAATGTCGTGCTTGCCACGGCGCTCTCCGCCCGGCCCTCGCCGATCCCGCCGACCAAGGCCGGCTATGCGGTGGCCGGCGACGACCCGCGGCCCTTCATCACCACCTTCGCCGGCGCGACGCGCAACCTGCCGATCCTCGACGAGGGCGCCCGTGGCATCGGCTCGATCAACTGGACGCCGGACCGCGACCAGGTCATCCGGCGCGTGCCGCTGATCTTCCGGGTCGGCGACGACTACGTGCCCTCGCTGATCACCGAGTCGCTGCGGGTGGCGCAGGGCGCCAGCACCTATCTGCTGAAATCCTCCAATGCCAGCGGCGAGACCGCCTTCGGCGAGGCGACCGGCCTCAACCATATCCGGGTTGGCGCCATCGAGGTGCCGACCGATCCCGACGGCGGCATCTGGCTGCGCTTCCGGCCGACCAATTTCGGCACCTACCTGCCGGCCTGGAAGGTGCTCGCCGGCGAAAGCGACCCGGCCGAGGTCCAGGGCCGCATCATGCTGATCGGCACCAGCGCGCCGGGCCTGATCGATCTGCGCGCCACGCCGCTCGATGCCTCGATCGCCGGCGTCGAGATCCATGCCCAGGCGATCGAGCACATCCTGTCCGGCCGCTCGATCACCCGGCCGGACTACGCCGTCGCGCTCGAAATCGCGGTCTTCATCCTTCTCGGCCTCATCACGGCGCTCATCCTGCCGCGCATCTCGGCCAGCCAGTCGGCGATCATCGGCATCCTCATGATCACCGGGCTGGTGGTCGGCGGCTGGCTCGCCTTCCGCGAGGTCGGGCTGCTGCTCGATCCGTCCTTCCCGGCGCTGGCGCTGTTCCTGCTCACCTCGGCGGCGACGCTCTACATCTATCGCCGCGTCGAGATGCAGCGCGGCGAGGTCCGTCGCGCCTTCGCGCATTATGTCTCGCCGAGCGTCGTCGACGAGCTCATCGCCCATCCCGAGAAGCTCGAACTCGGCGGCGTCGTCCGCGAGCTGACGCTGATGTTCTGCGACGTGCGCAATTTCACGGCGATCTCGGAACGCTTCACCGCGACCGAGCTGACCCGCTTCATCAACAGCCTGCTGACGCCGCTCACCGACATCATCCTCGCCCGGAAGGGGACGATCGACAAATATATGGGCGACGCCATCATGGCCTTCTGGAACGCGCCGCTCGATGATGCGGCGCATGCCGAGCATGCCTGCCGCTCGGCGGTGGCGATGGTCATCGGCGTCGAGGAGCTGAACGTGAAATGGCGCGCCGAGGACGAGGCCGCCGGGCGCAAATTCATGCCGGTGGCGATCGGCATCGGCATCAATTCCGGCGAGGCGCTGGTCGGCAATCTCGGCTCCGACCAGCGCTTCGACTATTCCTGCCTCGGCGACGAGGTCAACGTCGCCTCGCGGCTCGAGGGCCTGTCGAAATATTACGGCATCTCGGTCGTCGTCGGCGAGGCGACGGCGCAGCGCCAAACGGCGCTTGCCGTGCTCGAGATGGACTTGATCCGGGTCAAGGGCCGCGCCAAGCCGACCCGCCTCTACACCCTCGTCGATGCACTGCGCGCCAGCGACGAGGCGACCGGCAAGCTCGTGCCGCTGCACAACGCCATGCTCGAGGCGCTGCGGATCAAGGAATTCGACCGGGCCGACGCCCTGATCGGCGAATGCCGGGCGGTCGGCATCGCCTCGCTCGAAGCCTATTACCGGACCTATGCCCAGCGTATCGAGCATTACCGCCATGAACCGCCGCCCGAGGATTGGGACGGCGCCTACACGGCGGAGACGAAATGACACAGGCCGGAGCCTGTGACGCGCTTCACAGCCAAGACATAACAATGCGGCCAGTTTCGCCCGGCGAGGGGCCGCGCGCCTGAGGCAATGCCGGGGAAAATGGGGATCGGTTTTCCCGCCGGCATCGCGCAGGGTCGACAAGAAAAAGGGGCAGGGTCTGCTTCCATCGGAACGGACCCGCCCACGGGGCAAGCGGAGAGCGAGATTGACTGATCCGGTTCACGAGCTGATTGCGATATTCGTCATTCTGCAGGTCAAGCATTTCATCTGCGACTATCCGCTTCAGACGCTCTACCAGCTCCGCAACAAGGGCACCTATTTCCATCCGGGCGGCATCATCCATTCCGGACTGCACGCCCTGTTCACTACCGCCGCCTTCTTCATCGCGCCGCCCGGCTGGGGCCTCGGCATCGCCATCGTGGTCGGCGAGTTCCTCCTCCACTATCATATCGACTGGTCGAAGGAGCAGCTCATCCGCCAGAATGGCTGGGTCGTGGCCGGCCGCGAATTCTGGTGGGCGATCGGCGCCGACCAGCTCCTGCACTACCTCACCTATATCCTGATCGCCGCGCTGCTGGTCGGAGCGCAATAGCGCCGTAGCCGCCGCTCTTCCGTTTCAGGTTCCAGGCGGGAACCTGCCTATCCGCTATCGCGGGTGTGGGAACAGGAACTTGCCCGTCAGCACCGCGTTGCAGGCAGCCAGCTCGACGAGCTTTCTGCAGACAACGAGGTTTCCAATGACCCGAACAATTACCGCGGGCGTCGCATCGGCCCTGCTGATGCTGACCGCCAGCACGGTGGCTCTCGCCGTGAACGACGAAGACTTCCTGCGCACCGCCATCGAGACCAATCTCGCCGAGATCGCCGCCGGCGAGATGGCGCAGGAGAAGGGTATGAGCGCCGCCGTCAAAACCTATGGCGAGGAACTCGTCGCCGACCACATGACGGCCAATGAGGAAGCGACCAAGCTCGCCACCATGGCGAGCGTCACTGTTTCGACGGCGCCCTCTGCCGAGGATCAGGCGGCGTCCGAGCGCATGGGTGCCTTGTCCGGCGACGAATTCGATCGCGAATTCGCAAGCCATATGGCGATGGGGCACGAGAAGGCGATCGCCCTCTTCGAGGACAAGGCGGACGACGGCGACAACGCCGTCAGCGCCTTCGCCAAGGCGACGCTACCCACCCTCGAAAAGCATCTTGCGACCGCACAGGCGCTGACCGGCAGCGACGGCACAGCGATGGCGCCGGGCAGCGATATGTCGGCGCCCGTCACGGCCGCAACGGATACCGGCTCGACAGCGCCGGAAGCCGGCGCTCCCTTCGAAGGCGCCAACAGCTTCACCGAGGATCAGGCCAGGGATCTGGTCGCGGCGGCCGGCTATTCCGACGTCTCGTCGCTCGCCCGTGACGACAAGGGTATCTGGCGCGGCACCGCCAAATCGACGTCCGGCGATGTCAGCATCGCGGTCGACTACAAGGGCAATGTCGTGCCCGGCAACACGTAAGGAAACCGGATCATGAAAACGGTAAGTGAAGTTTACGACACCTACGGCCAGGCCCGCGCGGTGGTGACCGATCTGAATGCCGCCGGCGTTCCCGACTCGAAGATCAGCCTCGTCGCCAACAAATATGTCAGCGAAGAATATGACGAGATCGACGACTATTCCGACGCCGCAGCCGGTGCCGGCGTCGGCGCGGCGGTCGGCGGGGTCGGCGGCCTTCTGGCCGGTGTCGGCATGATCGCGATCCCCGGCGTCGGTCCGGTGGTGGCGGCGGGATGGCTCGCGGCGACGCTTGCCGGCGCACTCGCCGGAGCAGCCACGGGCGGTGTCGTCGGTGCCCTGGTGGATGCCGGCATTCCCGATGGCGATGCGGATGTCTATTCCGAGTCGATCCGCCGCGGCGGCACGCTGGTGACGGTGCAGGCCGAGGATGGCCAGGCCGCCACGGTGAAGGTGATCCTCGATCGCCACCAGCCGGTCGACCCGGCGACCCGGCGCGACGAGTACACGGCCTCCGGCTGGAAGGGCTACGATCCCGCGGCGAAGCCTTATGATCTGAGCGAGGCTGAGCGGGAGCGAATCCGCTCGCCCTACTCCCAGCACCTCTGAACTTTTTCATCACGCGAAAAGCCGGGACTTTTGTCCCGGCTTTTTCACGTCGGCATTGCCTCGCGGCGACCCCTGAGCCGCCTAGCCCTTGATGAGCCCGGCTGCCTTAAGAGCCTGGTCGATGATCGCCTGCAAGGATTTGCCGCGAGGCGCCGCCGGCGCAGCGGCGCGTTCTTTTGCCGGATGGCCGGTGACTGCGGGCGGGCGCACGCCATCGGCGGGCTTGGGCGCCGGGATGTCGGGGTTCGCGGCGGCGGCAATTCCTGTCAGGCCGAAAAACTGCGCGATGTGAAACGAGGACGCAATGCCGGCATCGAGGATGAAGGGACCGGCCTCACCGCACGCGTCCGGTTCGCTTCCCGGCGCGACCGGCGTTCCGTGGCCCATGCCGGGGATGGAATAGGCCTCGACCACGTCCGCGCCGACCGCGTCCAGCCAGACCTCGTGGCGTGCTCCGCTCACCGTCGCGGTCCGTGTCGCCTGCTTCGGCAGGCCGTGCAGCGTCGTCCATTGCGCCGCGATCTCGCGGCTATTGGCGGGCACCACCGTCTGGTCGGCTTCGCCATGCCAGATCGAAATCCGCGGCCACTTTTTCGATGATGCCGGCGCCGCCTCGCGGACCAGCGCGGCAAGCGCCTCGGCCGATTTTCCGGAACCGCGAAACATGCAATCGAAGGCCTGCTGGACATTGCCGGCAACGCCGAAAGGCAGGCCGGCGATGATAGCGCCGGCGGCAAAGACGTCCGGATAGCAGGCGAGCATCGTCGAGGTCATGGCGCCGCCGGCCGAGAGGCCGGTGATGAAGATCCGGTCGCGATCGATGTGTTCTTCGGCGATCATCGTTTCGATCATCTTGAAGATCGAGAGCGCTTCGCCCTCGCCACGCCTCGTGTCGCCCGGCTGGAACCAGTTGAAGCAGCCATTCTGATTGTTCGCGGCAGCCTGCGCCGGCAGCAGCAGCGCGAAGCCATGCTTGTCGGCGAGCGATTTCCAGCCGGTGCCGGTGGCATAGGCCGCGGCTTCCTGGGTGCAGCCGTGGAGGAGGACGACGAGGCTTCGCTGCTTCGTCATGCCGCTCGGGACATGGCTCAGCATTTTCAGCGCGCCGGGATTCGTCCCGAAATGCGGACGCAGCTTGAAGCCCGAGGCCGGAGCCGCCTGGCCGAAGGGCTGCGTGGCGGCTGTGCGCTCATGCCAGGCAAGCGTCTGGGCCTGCAGTTTCTCGATGGTTCGCTGAAGATTGGACACGGGGCCCTTTCAAGTGCCGGAGGCTCGATGCTACGGTCGCACAGAATTGCTGCACTGCACAAATATGGCGGCGAGCCTTGCCGGAGAATGCCCTGCGGCAATCCGCCGGCGCTTGTCTTCCGGGCTGCGGAAAACGCAGGATCGACGCCCTATCGGCAAAGGCAAAGAAAAAGCCCGCTTGTACGGTTTCGTGTTAGCTTCGGGTTCAGATCCTCTGGGATCGCCTCTCACGCTCGGTTTGACGATGGTTGATCCGCTCTGGAGACGGAGCGTGGTTTTGCGCGTGCACCGGAGACCTTCGTGGACACGACCAGCTTCAGCACCCAATTCACGGCCCTCGAGGATGCCTGGGCGCTGGCGCAGGGCATTGTCGATACGGTCCGCGAACCTGTCCTGGTGCTCGACAAGGAGCTTCGCGTCATCGCGGCCAGCCGCTCCTTCTATGCGGCTTTCAAGGTCACCCCCGAAGAAACCCAGGGCCGTCTTGTCTATGCGCTGGGCGATGGCCAGTGGGATATTCCGGCGCTGCGCGTGCTTTTGGAGAAGATCATCCCCGAGCGCAGCGAGATCGAAGGCTACGAAGTCGAGCATGAGTTTCCCGACCTCGGGCACCGCACCATGTGCCTCAACGCGCGCAAGGTCTATTATGCCCATGGCACAAGCACGACCATTATCCTCGGCATCGAGGACATCACCGCGCAGCGCGTCCTGGAACGGGAAAAGGACGAACTGCTGCGGATGAAGGACACGCTGATGGCGGAGCTCGAGCACCGCGTCGCCAACAGCCTGCAGATCATCGCGAGCATTCTTCTGATGAAGGCGCGGACGGTCAAATCGGAAGAGACGCGGCTGCACCTGCAGGATGCCCGCGAAAGGGTGATGTCCGTCGCCGCCGTGCAGCAGCAGCTGCACGCCTCCGGTTCCGCCGGGCTGATCGACATGGTCCCCTATCTCACGCGCCTGTCGCAGAGCCTGGCGACCTCAATGATCGGCGACACGCGGCCGATTGTATTGAAAGTCACCGGCGATGGCGGATTCGCCACCTCGCGTCAGGCGGAAAGCCTCGGGCTGATCGTCACCGAGCTGGTCATGAACGCCCTGAAGCATGCCTTCCCGGGAGACAAGGACGGAAGCCTGATCGTCGTCGCCTATCAGACCGCCGGCACAGACTGGAAGCTCTCGGTCTCCGATAATGGCGTCGGCAAGCCGGACGGTGTCTTTGCCCAGCCGAAAAGCGGTCTCGGCACCGGGATCGTCACGGCGATCTCGCAACAGCTCGACGCCAAGGTCGAAGTCCTTTCCGGGCCGACCGGCACGTCCGCCTCGGTGACGTATGCCACGTTCCCGCCGAGCGCCATGCAGCCTGCGGCGAACGCCGCGGCGATCTAGCCGCTGCTATCGGATGGCGGAAAAGGTTCGCGGTCTCGCCGACTGGATCGAGACCAGCCCGCCGCGCATCGCGCGACGCTGGAAGGTACAGGCGAAGCGCTAGCTGCCGGCGATCGCGCGTGCGGCGAGGCAGCTCAGACGCGCTGGTTCATCCGGCGCAGGCGCTCGGCCAGCACCCGCATCACGTCGAGCGCGAAATAGGGCGCGTCCTGGACGAGGATGATGAACAGCCGCTCGTCGATCGGGATCAGCTCGGCGTCTTCGGCGGCGATCGCCGAGGCGCTGCGCGGGGCGTGATCGATGAGGGCCATCTCGCCGAAGATGCCGCCGGCCTCGACTTCCTCGACCGTCTGGTCGGCGACCTGGATGGCGACGCGGCCGCTGCGGACGAGGAACATCTCCTTGGCCGGGGAGCCCTTGACGATGACCGTCTCGCCCTTGGCGAATTTGCGCAGCGGCACGTCGGGCCGGTCGAGGATCTTGAAGTCGACTTTGTGCGTCTCAAGGATGGTCATGGGAGGCCCCCGCTGCGTATTTTTTTCATAATGCCAGAAACACAATTTCGGAGCCAGTGATGCTGGAAACCAATGACGGATTTGTGACAGCCGCGACCGGCCGGAATCCCAACGATGACGGCGCGCCGGCGCCTATTTTTTTAGTTTGCGAGGGATCGGCCAAGGCGTGGTTCCTTTCCGATAGGTCCGATATAGGTCCAGATATATCTTAACTGTCGATATATCTGGACTTATATCGGACTGATGAAACACAGATTTGCACACGGTCCGGTCCGTCATTCCCGGGAAACACACGAGCATCATGAACACGCCCATGGCGGCCGCCACCACCGGCATGATCGCGGCGGCCGCCGCGGCGGCCGGCTCTTCGACTATGGCGACCTCAGGCTATTGCTGCTCGCCATCATCGCCGAGCGGCCGAGCCATGGGTACGAACTCATCAAGACGATCGAGGAGCGCCTCGGCGGCAGCTATTCGCCGAGCCCCGGCGTCATCTACCCGACGCTCGCCTGGCTCGAGGACATGGGCTACGCGGTCATCGAGGTCGAGGGCGGCCGTAAGCGCTATCGGATCACCACCGAGGGCGAAAGCTTCCTCGCCGCCAACCGGGCGGCGGCCGACGAGCTCCTGTCGCGGACCGGATCGCCCGATGGAGGCGACCATGTCCCGGCCCCGCTGGTGCGGTCGATGGAAAACCTGAAACTGGCGTTGCGGTTGCGCTTGAAGCGCGGATCGATCGACCAGGCGACGGCCGAAGGCATCGCCGCGGCGCTCGACGCGGCCGCCCAGACGGTGGAGCGGAGCTGATCGGCACCCGACGCCCCGGCGCTGGAATGCGATTCACTTAGCTGAAGATTCTCCACACGTTCGGTGTCATGCCCGCGCCGGCGGGCATCCAGTAAACACCGTCAGAAATTATTGCCGTCAGCGGCTGCGTTTACTGGTTCCTCGCCTTCGCGAGGATGACACTCGAGGGTTGGGCCCTCTACTGCCCACCTCACCACGATGCCTTGTGCAAAGGCCTCCAGGGGAGGGTGTTTCTGTGGAGGGGTGACGCGCTCTAAGTCGTCTTCTCTTCGGCGCTGGCCGTGCTCCGCAGCCGCTTCGCCAGGGCCTGCAGGAGCTTCCATCCGATGCTCCCGTTCCGTTCGACCAGCGGCCGAAACTCCCAGAAGGTGAGCCCGTAGCAGACGAGGTCGGTAGCGGCGGTCACCGTTACCGAGCGCGGCCCGCCGTCGATCAGGGCGACCTCGCCGAAATGGTCGCCTGGGCCGAGGGTCGCCACCGGGACGCCCTTGCTCGAGACGGTCGCCTCGCCCGATTCGATGATGAAAAAAGCGGCGCCGCCCGAGCCTTCCATGATCACGGTCTCGCCCTCGGCAAAGCGGCGCTCCTTGAGCAGGCGGCCGATCTGCTCGGTCTGCCTCCTGTCCATGCCGCTGAAAAGGTCGACGCGCTGGAGGGTCGCGGCCGGGTCGCGGGCCGGCGGGGCGGGCGGCGGCGGTTCGCTGCGCGCCGTGCCGGTGGTGACGGCCCGGCACTGCAACAGGTAGAGCGTGCCGTCCTGGAAGGCCCATTCGATGTCGCGGCGCGGGCCGTAGACCTTCTCGCATCGGAGCGCGAGCTCGCCCAGCGCGGCAAGCTCCGTATCGCCGAGACAGATCCGGGTCATCTCGGCCGGCTCGACCGGCTCTTCGAAGGTGCCGCCATTCGGCAGCGCGCGGATGGCGATGCGCTTGCGTCCGGCCTTGCGCTCCAGCACCTGCCCCGAACGGTCGAGGCGGAAATGGTCGGGGACGACGAGACCGGCGACGACGGCTTTGCCGAGACCCCAGCTCGCCTCGATCAGGCGCTCGTCGGCGCCGGTGACCGGGTGCTCGGTGAACATGACGCCGGCAACCGCCGGGTTGAGGAGCGTCTGCACGACGACGCCGACGCTCGGCCGGGTGAACAGGCCGACCTTCTGGCGATAGGTGATGGCCGAGTCGGAATTCGCCGACCACCACACTTCACGGACGGCGTCGGGGACGTCGGCCGCCGAATGGACGTTGAGCACGGTGAGATGCTGCCCGGCGAAGCTTGCCGAGGCACCGTCCTCATCGACCGCCGAGGAGCGCACGGCGAACGGCGCCGGCAGATCGCCGATGGTCTTCGCAAGCGTCTCGATCGCCCTCGCGTCGCCCGAGGCGATCGCCTCGACCAGATCGCCCGACAGCGCGACGCCCGGCGGGACGGGGAGGCCGGCGCGGGCCGCATCGCCGAGGCCGACGGCCTTCGACCCGTAAAGCGCCGTCTCGCGGGCCTTGGCGAAGGGGACAGCTCGCTTCACCCGAGCACCGTCACTTCGCCGGCATCGCCGTCGACGCGCACGCGCATGCCGTCGGCGATCTTGTCGGTCGCCTCGCGCGTGCCGACGACGCCGGGGATGCCGTATTCACGCGCCACGATGGCGGCATGCGAGAGGAGGCCGCCATCGTCCGTGACGATCCCGCCGAGGAGCGGCAGGAGGATGTTGAAGGCCTCCGTGGTCGACTCGGTGATCAGCACGTCGCCCTTGGCGATGCGGCCGAACTCGGACGGCCCCGCGACGCGCCGGGCCGGTCCTTCGTAGATGCCTTTGCTGGCGGCCAGGCCGTAGAGGATGCTGTCCTCGTTCTCGACCTGCGAGCTGCCGAAGAGGTGCCCGAGCGCGATGCCCATCGCCCGCATCAGGCGGCCGGTCGCCGGCGGCAGGCCCGACATGTCGGACGGCGGCGGCATGGGCGGGCCGAGGAAGGGCGGCACGTCCTTGGCGGTGTGGGCGGCGCGGTAGGCGGCGCGGCTTGCAAGCTCGTCGGCGGACGGGCCGCCATCGCCGGTAACCAGCGCGCACATCTCGTCGAGGCTGGCGTCGAGCATGTGGTAGGGGCGGGCGATGCGGCCGCGGCCCGCGACCCGCCGGCCGGCGGCGAGTGCGGCGCGCCGCATGATGCCCGAGGCCCAGATGTCGCTGTAGACACCGCGCTCGTCGCGCAGGCGATAATTGTGGCGGGTCTCGCCGAGCAATTCGTCGAACGCAGCCTGATGCGCGGCCGGCACCTTCGCGCGCACCTTGGCCGTCAGGGCCTCGACATCGGAAGCGGCTTCGGCTTCGCCCGACACCGCCGTCCGGATGGCCTTCAAGAGCGCCTCCGGCAATTCCAGCGCCGACGGCTCGGCGATATCGAAGCCGTCGATCAGCCGGTTGCCGACGAGGTCGAGATAGCCGGAAACGGCCGCGCCGGTCTCGCCACTGCGGGTGCGCAACTCGGCAAGCGCTTGTACCGGATCGCCATCGGAGTCGAGCGCCGCGCGGGCGGCAAGGTCCGCCGCAAACGCCGTCTTCAGGCGCTCCATCTCGTCCGAGCCGCCGGCCGACACGGCCGACGCGCCGCGCATCAGCCCGAGCAACTCCGCTGCCGGCAGTCCGGTCCAGTCGCCGGCATGGGCGAGGAAATCGCCGACCGGCAGCACGGCGCCGGCGGTGAAGCGCATATGTTGCGCCATCATCGCCGCATGATGGTCGCGGCAGCGCTTCAGATAGGCGACGAGTTCGGCGTCGGAAAGCGCGTCCGGATCGATCGCCTGCAGCGCCCGATGCGTCGCGATCGAGGCCGGCTTGTGGGTTTCGTCCCAGTCGCGGAGCTGCTCGCGCCAGAGCTTCTTGGCGAAGACCTCTTCGGCGCGCTTGAAGCGCTCGGGGAATTCCGCCTCGGGTCCCGGCACGAGCTGGTCGTAGGCGAAGCCCTTCACATAGCTGATCTGGATGCCGTCGATGAGCAGCCCGTAGAAACGGGCGAAGTCGTTGGTGCCCTTCTTGAAGGCCGGCGGATGCGTCTCCTGGAAATAGCGGGTCAGCGGCCGCGGGAAATGCACCGGATCCTGCTTCCACGATCCCGGCCCCGGCGGATCGATGTCGAGTTTGGTCGAGACGCCTGGACTGGTCATGGGGGTTCTCCTGGTAGCCGCTCCGCAGGCGGCGCCCGATCAATGTCGCTGGCTGAAGAAAACGCAGCGAGCTTACCGCCATGGAACTCGGGTGAACAGCCGTGGGTAGGCGTCCCTTATTATCCCTTAGGCGCCAGCCTTCCGCCGCGTTAGCATTGCCGGCAGAGGCAATGCGATATCGCACGTGCGCCTCCCATGCGATCGGCGTTGGAACCATTGCCCAGGCGCATCATTCCCATTTTCTCGCGATCGAACGGAGGATGTGGGCAGGATGCTCATCCGATACGGCTACGAAATAGTCATCAACTGCGTGCAGCCGACGGCGCTCGTCTGTCTGCTGTCGATCAACGAGGAGCGGGCGGCCGATATCCGCGTGCCGGAATCGACGTTCACCAACCCGGCCGTGCCGGTCTCGACCTATCACGACCTGTTCGGCAATCTTTGCCGCCGCATGGTTGCGCCCGCCGGCGACATGACCATCTGGGGCGACTCGACCATCGAGGTTGACTGCAAGGTCGATCGGGCCGCCTTCGGCGCGCGGGAAATCCCGGTGCCGGATCTGCCCGACGCCTGCCTCGTCTACCTGATGGGCAGCCGCTATTGCGAAACCGACAAACTCAGCCAGGCGGCCTGGGACATGTTCGGCCGGACAGAGCCGGGCTGGAGCCGCGTGCAGGCGGTTTGCGATTTCGTGCATGGCCATATCCGCTTCGACTACCAGCAGGCGCGCTCCACCCGCACGGCCTTCGAAGCCTTCAACGAGCGCGTCGGCGTCTGCCGCGATTTCGCGCATCTGGCGCTGACGCTCTGCCGCTGCCTCAACATTCCGGCGCGCTACGTCAACGGCCATCTCGGCGACATCGGCGTCCCGGTCGTCGATCCGATGGATTTCAGCGCCTGGATCGAGGTGTTCCTCGAGGGCGAGTGGTACACGTTCGATCCGCGCAACAACATCCCTCGCATCGGCCGCATCGTCGTGGCGCGGGGGCGTGACGCGGCGGATATCCCGCTGATCAACTCCTTCGGCCCGCACCTCCTGAAGTCCTTCCGCGTCTGGACTTACGAGGTCGACAAACCCCTGAAGGATGCTGTTTCTGCCTCGGGAGGCTGAGGCCGCCGGGAGCGCATGGGCTGACAAGCAAGTGGGAGCGTGACGGGAATTGGATAGAAGCCTAACCGACCGCCGCAGCCTGGCGGTCGCCGCCATGCTGATCTCGCCGCTATGCTTCGCCACCAACCTGATCTTCGGGCGTCTGGCCGTCTCCGAAGTCGCGCCCTTCACGCTCGCCTTCCTGCGCTGGGCTGCCGTTGCTGCCCTCCTCATGCCGTTTGTCTTCCGGCATCGGCGGCAGGTCGCCGAGGTCGCGGCGTCCAGCGTGCCGCTTCTCGTCCTCCTCGGCGCGCTCGGCATGTGGCTTTGCGGCGGCCCGGTCTATCTGGCGCTCGGGCTGACATCCGCCACCAACGGCGCCCTGATTTTCGGGACGACCTCCGTCGCGGTCATTCTCCTGGAGGCGGTCTTTCGCGGCCGCCGCATCGCCGGCCGCGAGGCTGTCGGTTCGGTCCTGGCGCTTCTGGGCGTCTCCGTCATCGTGCTGCGCGGCGACCTTGCCGCCCTGATTCACCTGTCCCTGAATCTCGGCGATCTCATCCTCGTCGTCTGCATGCTGGGCTGGGCGACCTATTCGATCCTCTGCCGCTCGCCGCGCCTGGCGCCGCTTCCGAACATCGTCTTGCTCGGGCTCGCCGCCAGCGCCGGTGCGCTGCTCCTTGCGCCCTTCGCAGTGCTCGAATTTCTGTCCGGCGCGCCGATGCCCGGCACCGCGCGAGCCTGGGCCGGAATCGCAGGCATCATCGTCGTCCCGTCGCTGCTCGCTTTCCTGACCCACCAGTTCGGCATGCGCGTGCTCGGCCCCTCGGTCGCGAGCCTGTTCACCTATCTGACGCCGCCCTACGGCGTCTTGCTCGCGCTACTCATCCTCGGCGAGCCCTTCGGCCCCTACCAGGCCGTCGGCATCTCGCTGGTGATGGCGGGCGTCGTCCTGGCGACACTGCCGCGAGACTATGTGGAGCGGGTTTTCCGTCGCCGGAAGTAGCGCCACCGACCGTGGGTCCTGTTAGCGCTTGAGCTTGCCCTTGGTGGTGGCTAGTTCCCGCTAAAAAATGAAGCGCTCTAATCCGACGGCAGGTGCAGCAGCCGCTCACAGTCAAGCCCCGGGCATTGGCGCCCGGGGCTGACGCTAAGGACGACCTCTACAGCCGCGCGAGCAACTGGCAGAGCTGGATAAGCTGCGCGTCGTATTTGAACGGCTGCCGGGTAATGTCCGAACAGCGGTTCTTGAGCGCATCGCGCTCGCCTGAACTCATCTCCCCAATCACGCCGGGAACGCCGGGCCCACCGGGACCGCCAGGCCCACCGGGACCGCCGGGACCACCAGGCCCGCCGAGGCCTCCCGGTCCACCGGACCCGCCGCCGCAACCCGAGCCGCCGATGCTCAGGCAAAGATTGGCGAGGGAGGTGTTGTTGAGGGCATCGAGGCGGAGATCGATGATGCCCAGGAGCTGGGAACGGCTGCCGCCGCTGCAGGCATCGCCGCCGCCGACATCGGCGCAGACCTTGAGGAGCTCCTTGGTGGTCAGCGCATCGAGCCTGACGTTGATGCCGCCGAGCAGGTCGGACTTCACCGTCGCCTTGGCGACGCCCTGCGGCCCAAGAATGTTGGCCTTGGCCTTGACGCCACCGACATCCGCGTCGATGTCGGCCACCCCGTTGCTGCCGCCGATATTGGCCTTCGCCCTGGCGATGCCGCCGACTTCGGCATCGGCCCCGATGCCGCCCTTCTTGCTGGTGCCGACGCTGACCTTGGCCGCGTTGCCGACCTTGGCCTTGACGCCGTCCCTGTCGACCGAGGCGCTAATGCCCCCGCGGCCGTCGTTGCCGCCGATGTCCAGTGCGCTGGCGGGAAGCACCAGAGCCTTGGACAGCAAAAGCGCGGTGCAGAATGTTGACATTCTCATGTCGCGTCCTCCTCCTTGGGTTGAAGAGAGGCGGTTGCCTAATGCAAAGGAAAGACGCCGTCTGGTTGTGGTGTTCCTCCGTCTTTCTGCTAGTGGTTTTTTTAGAGTTGAGGCGGCGAGACGCATTCTATCCAACTTGTCTCGATGCCTGTCGGAAGCAGCCAGTTGCGCCGATTATCGGCGCCTTCGCGGCGGCGAGTCAGGCGCCAATGAAATCCATGCCGGCGCGTGGTCGCTCGGATTTTCGTGGCCGCGGACGTCGCGGTCGACGCCGCCATCCTGCAGCCGGGCTTTGATCGCCGGGCTTAGGAGAAAATGGTCGATGCGCAGGCCCGCGTCGCGCGCGAAGGAATTTCGCCAGTATTTCCAGAATGTGTAAATCCGCTCTTCCGGATAGAGCGACCGCAGTGCATCCGTCCAGCCGTCCTTGAGCAGGCGTGCATAGGCGTCGCGGACCTCCGGCCGAAAGAGCGCGTCATCCCGCCATCGCTCGGGCGCGTAGACGTCCATATCGGTCGGCATCACATTGAAGTCGCCGGCGAGCACGACCGGCGCTCCCGACCGGAGCAGGTCGCTAGCATGGTTTTGCAGCCTTTCGAACCAGCGCAGCTTGTAGTCGAATTTCGGACCAGGCGCCGGATTGCCGTTTGGCAGATAGAGACAACCGACGAGGACGCCGTTCACGGCCGCTTCGATATAGCGGCTGTGCGTGTCGCCGGGCTCGCCGGGCAGCCCCTTGCGGGTCTCGACGGGTTCGTGTCCGCGCGCAAGGATCGCCACCCCGTTCCAGCTTTTCTGGCCGTGCCAGATGGCGCCGTAGCCGGCGTCTTCGAGCGCCTTTACGGGAAAGCGCTCATCCGGTGCTTTCAACTCCTGGAGACAGACGACATCCGGCGCCGATGTCTTGAGCCAGGCGAGCAGAAGGGGCAGCCGCCCGTTCACCCCGTTGATGTTAAAGGTTGCAAGCTTCACGCAGAGGCCCGCATCCGGACCCGCCGCCGTGCCAAAGGCAATGAGCCGTCAGCGCTCGGCCAGCCGCTGGGGCGGATCATTCCCTTCGTCCGGATTGGGATTCGGCGCTTCATCTGGAAGCCTGTCTGGCTCTGGCTCGCCGATTGGAGGAGGATCAGACTGATCGGGAGGAATGCCCGGTCGCGGTTTACGTTCTGGAGCTGTCATCATGCGACTTTAACGGCTTTCGACAACCTCCGTTCCCGGGCGATCCAGCCCCTCCTCGCACCTGAAGGCGATGGAAGATGAAAACCGTCCTGCTCTTTATTGCCTTGATCGGTCTGCTTGCCGCGACCGTGTGGTGGATCTTCGATGTGAATTCCACGCTCAGCGTCTTCGACATGCCGGCGGCCGGCTGGTTCGCGCTGATTTTCGGCGTGGTCGTTTCACTGGCCGTCGGCGTCGGCCTGATGTTCCTGGTCTTTCGCAGCAACCGCAAAGGCCATGACGAGCCGCCGAGCATGCTGCCGTAAGCAGCAGGCCAATAAAAAGCCGCCCCGCAGCGGGAAGGCTACGAGGCGGCTTGAGCTTACATCCGGCTAATTGGGGGGCGGGGCGCCGGATGCGGATGATAACGACGGACGTGGGTAAACGTTCCCGAGCGGCTCAGTTCGAATTTTCCGACTTCGGCGCGTGATAGGTGGGCCATCGCTCGTCGGTGCAGTTCGGGCATGGAGCCTCCCGCTGATGGCGGGAGCATCTCTCTGCTACCGGCAGCCAGAAGGGCCGGCAACGACCCTAAAATAGATCGGCGAATTTTATGGTTTCGCACGCAAGAAATTTGCCTCCCCTATCCTTGGATGTGGACGATGGCTGCCAACCGGGATAGCGTTGGCTTCCTCCAGGGGAGGCGGGAATGTCAAACAGAACGGCGATCCAGGGAGCCATCAAAGACTATGTAGAAGGCGCGGTTTCCCAGGGTGTCGTGATCGACGTGAACGCGGTCGCCCTCAGGCTCTCCAGCGACTATCCGCAAAGCGGATTTCCCATCGACGAACTCTGCCAATTGATTGAGAAAGCCGCGGTGGATCGTGGCGGGGTCATCTTGAGCGACCGCAAGCAGGCCTGACGCAAAGGGCCTGGGTCTGCAAGGCAGGGTCACTTCCGGTCGACGCGGCTCCATAGCGCGGCCACCACCAGAATGTTGGTCATCGCAAGCATGAACAGGAGGGCCAATACGCCCTTCGTTCCGTACCGCTCAAGCATGACCGCGGCAAAGAATGGAGACGCTGCGCCTGCCAGCAAACTTGGCATCGCCAATCGTCCCATGAGCGAGGCGTAGCCTTCTGCGCCGAACACGGCGAGCGGCATGGTCCCCCTGACAATTGACCTTATCCCCATTCCGCCGCCGTAGATGACGATCGCGGCCCCGACGAAAGGCGCATCCACCCAGAGCAACAGGATTCCAGCCCCGATCAACACTGAGGAAGCAGCCATTGCCCATATCGGATGATGGCGGCGTCCCAATGCCAATTCCGCAAGGCGTGCGGCTACCTGCGACGGCCCCATGAGTGCGCCAAGTCCCACGGCGACTGCGAGCGCGCTGCCGCGTTCCACGAGGAGAGTGACCAGATGGACGGACACGATGGCGGCGATGGAGGATGTTACCGCAAAGGCCACGGCGAGGAGCAAAAACACCTCGCTTCTTTCACTGCGTAGCGCAAAAGTCCCGTGCGGCCCGGGGCCGGCGAGAGACCCGGTTCTGGCTCGCCGATCCTCGCGCGGGATCGCAAAAAGGTGCAGCGGCAGGGATATGCAAAGGTGAGCCAATGCGTAGAAGAGGCAGGCACCGCGCCATCCAAGCTCGCCTACCAGAAAGGCCGTCAGCGGCCAGCATACGGTGCTGGCGAACCCACCAAATAATGTGAGGAGCGTGATCAGTCGGCGAGCATCAAGACCGTACAGCCGCCCGAGCGTCGAAAAGGCCGCGTCATACAGGCCGGCGCCCATTCCGACCCCGATCACAAGCCACGACGCAACGTAGAATGGCAGCGAGGGTGCGGCGGCAAGGCCGGTTAGTCCGGCCGCCATGAAGACCGAGCTTCCGGCAAGAATCAGCCTGCCGCCATACCGCTCGATAGCATCTCCGACGAAGGGCGAGAGAAAGCCCTCGACAAGCAGCCCCAGCGATAGAGCGCCAATCACCCACGCAGCGGACCACCCGGTCTCGCTGCCGATCGGCGCAGCGAGAACCGCCAGCAGATAGTAGGACGATCCCCATGCCAGGATCTGGGTGACACCCAGTGCTGTTACAACGATGCGGTGGCCGTGTCGGTTTCGCTCCACGTCAATCGCGCCGGGAACGAGACATCGCCGTCAGCCTCGGCCGACTTAGATGGAGCGCAGCGACACGCGCTGCTCAAGCTTTGCGGCGTTTTCCTTCCGCTCGCTGTAGCGATCCGTCAGGTATGACGAGACATCGCGGGTCAGCAGCGTGAATTTCACCAGCTCCTCGCACACGTCGACAACCCGGTCGTAATACGCGGAAGGTTTCATGCGGCCGCTTGCGTCGAACTCCTGGAATGCCTTTGCGACCGAGGACTGATTGGGAATGGTGATCATGCGCATCCAGCGGCCGAGGACGCGGAGCTGGTTGATGGCGTTGAACGACTGGGAGCCGCCCGAGACCTGCATGACTGCCAGGGTCTTGCCTTGAGTCGGTCGCACCGATCCCACCGAGAGCGGTATCCAGTCGATTTGCGTCTTCATGACGCCGGTCATGGCACCGTGTCGCTCGGGTGTGACCCAGACCTGACCCTCCGACCACTTCGACAGGTCGCGAAGCTCCTGCACCTTCGGATGGCTCGCGGGCTCGGCGTCGGTAAGCGGCAATCCGGTAGGATCAAAAATGCGAACCTCACAGCCGAAGTGCTCAAGGAGCCGCTCCGCTTCGCGTGCGAGGAGGCGACTGAAGGAGACGGCTCGCAGCGAGCCGTAGAGGATCAGAATGCGCGGCCTGTGTGCGGACAATGCGGGACGCAGCCGAAGGAGATCGGGAGAATGGAGATGCTCCGGAGCGGCAGCCGGAATATCGGCATTTGCCGTCGCACTCATGGTCAGCGGCTACTCCGTGCCGACGGCGTATCGGGCAACACGTTCCTGCGGGCTTTTGAAGAGCCACGTCGCGAGGAGGAGGGCCGCAACGGCTCCAGCCAACTGTGCGGCGATAAAGGCAGTCAGGCCTTCGGGCGCGATGCCGGCGAAGGTGTCCGAGAGAGCGCGCGCTCCGGTGACCGCTGGATTGGCGAAAGACGTAGATGCGGTGAACCAGTAAGCGGCGGTGATGTACAGGCCCACGGCGAATGGCAGGGACGCCTCCGCCCGCCGGAGGCAACCGAGAATGGTGACCAGCAGTCCGAAGGTCGCAACGAACTCCGAGAACCACTGCCCGGGCCCGGCCCGCATGGTCGTCGAGACCTGCCAGAGCGGAAGGTCGAACATGAAATGCGCCGCCCAGACGCCGAGCAGGGCGCCCGTGAATTGGACCAGGGCGTATCGAGCGAAGAGCGACCAAGTCAGGTCCCCGCGAAGCGCGAAGGCCAGGCTCACGGCCGGATTGAAGTGAGCGCCCGAAACTGGCCCGAAGACCACGATGAGCACGACCAGGATCGCGCCGGTCGGAATGGTATTGCCGAGAAGCGCGATGGCGGCATTTCCACCGGCCAGGCGCTCCGCCATGATTCCGGAACCGACCACGGTGGCGAGCAGAAAGGCGGTGCCAAGGCCCTCCGCCAGAAGCCGGCGAGGCGTGGAGATCTCGGGCATCAAATCACCAAAGCCGTCATGATATCGAAAGGGAATTCATGAGGGCTCCACGCGCTTACGGGTGGCACCCTCGGCGCGGCCGATTTCCTTCAGCCGCCGGTCAAGAGTGAGCCGGTCCAGCGACGAGATCGGCAAGCTGAGAAATAACGAGACCCGGTTCTTGAGATATTTGAACGCCTGCACGAATGCGCGTTCCTTCTCGAGGTCAGTCCCGATGACGGCAGCGGGGTCTTCGACACCCCAATGCGCCGTCATTGGTTGACCCGGCCAGACCGGGCAAGCTTCGCCCGCCGCGTCATCACAGACCGTAAAAACGAAATCCATGGCAGGCGACCCCGGCACCGCGAAGACATCCCAGGCTTTGGATGAGAAGCCCGCAGACGGGTAGTCGAAGCCCTTCAGCACCTGGAGAGCAAACGGGTTCACCGCTCCCTTGGGATGGCTGCCGGCAGAGAACGCGTTGAAGCGTCCCTCGCCGTCCTTCTGGAGAATGCTCTCGGCGAGAATCGACCGTGCCGAATTTCCGGTGCAGAGGAACAGGACGTTAAAGACCGGGTCAGGCACAGGACGTCTCCGTCTCACAGACACACGCGGCGAGATCAGGTGCCAGGAGCGGGGCGCAGACATCCGGCCGGCCTTGGCAGCAATCGCGCATCAGGAAAGAAACCAGGGAGCGAAACCCCTCGATGTCGGCCCGATAGAGCATCGACCGGCTCTCGCGGGTCACCGTAATGAGACCGGCACGCGTCAGAGCCGCGAGGTGCGTGGACATGGTGTTGTGGGGAATGGCGCAGAGTTTTGCCGCGTCACCGGAGGGCACTGCCTCGGGGTGGATTCGCACGAGGTGCTTGAAGATCCGCAGCCGTGTAGGCTGGGCCAGTGCCGTAAGGGCAGCGATCGCTTCTACTTCGTCCATTCCGCCAGGATCTATTTCCATCTTTCGAGACATATCGACATAATATGACGGTGGAGTGACGGCAGCAAGGTCTGTCTGCTCTCGATGTCGTTACGTCTCGACCCCTATCGCTTGACGCACGCATAGCTCGGCGGTTATACATCCGATCAATAGCCAGCAGGTTATCGATCCCGATGCCGACTACGCACGATATGCTCTTCCGAACGCTCGCCGATCCGACCCGGCGGGCTCTTTTCGAGCGGCTGTGCCACGAAGGGGAGCAGACGGTCGGGGCGCTGACGGCGCAGTCCGGGGTCTCGCAGCCGGCCGTCTCGAAGCATCTCGGAATCCTGAAGCAGGCCGGGCTGGTGCGCGACCGTCCCGATGGTCGCCTGACGCATTACCGCGCGGAGATCGGCGCGCTCGCCCCGCTTATCGACTGGACGGGCCGGATGGCCGGATTCTGGGAAGCCCGGTTCGACGACCTCGAAGATCTGCTCAAGAGGATGGACCAATGAGCAAGCCCGCGAGCGAAACGCGTTCCGTTATTGTCGAACGGCACATCCCTTTTCCGCCGGAGAAGCTCTGGCGCGCGCTGACGCAACCACATCTGATCGAGGCGTGGCTGATGAAGAACGACTTCAAGCCGGTCGTCGGCCACAGTTTCAATCTGAGCGGCGAGTGGGGCGGCGTGCTCGACTGCGAAGTCCTCGCCGTCGAGCCGAACAGGGCCCTGTCCTACACCTGGAATTTTACGCATGAGGATGCCGCCTTCGATCTGAAGAGCGTCGTGACCTTCACGCTTACGCCGACGAGCACGGGCACCCATCTGCGCAATGGAGCAGTCGGGTTTCCGGCCGGACCAGAAGCAGGCCTATGGCGGCGCCAACGCCGGCTGGCAGCAGTTTCTTGCAAAGCTGGAGCAGGTTTTGGCGGGGATCGATTTAGGCCGCCGGTACAATTCAAAGCCCGGGCACTGCTGATAGAGTTGGATGGCTCGAAAATCTGCGAGTAAACACGAATGGCGAGAAAGACAACCGAGACGCCGGCAAGGGCGGCGAAAAAGACCGCCGCCAAGCCGGCCGCTGCCAAGCCCGCCAAATCGCGGAAGGCGGTGGTCGACACGGCGGCGAAGCCGGCACTCCTCTCCGGCGGCAATCCCCAGATCGCCAAAGGCTATGGCGACGCCCCCGTGCAGGCCTACATCGCCGCGATGCCGGGCTGGAAAAGTGAGACGGGCCGCCGCCTCGACGCGCTCATCGAGCGCACCGTCCCCGGCGTGCGCAAGGCGGTCAAATGGAACTCGCCGCTCTACGGGGTCGAGGACCATGTCTGGTTTCTCGGCGTCCATGTCTTCGCGAACTACATCAAAATAGCCTTCTTCCGCGGCGCGTCGCTGCGTCCCGTCCCGCCGGGAAAGTCCAAGCAGAAGGACGTGCGCTATCTCGACATCCGCGAGGGCGATTTCGACGAAGCGCAGTTCGCCGCCTGGGTGAAGCAGGCCAGCCAGTTGCCCGGCGAAAAAATGTGAATGGCCGGTCGAGGTGAAAGTGAGGGGCGAGGGAGAACGATCATGAAGAAGGCGAGGGCGGCCGTGACGGCGAAAAAAAGCGCCCCGAAAAGTGGAGAAGCCGGCGATCCCTCCCGGCTGATCGATGCGCGGATCAAGGAGCTCGGCGACTGGCGGGGCAAGAGGCTCGCCCATGTCCGCGGACTCATCAAGCAGGCCGACCCGGAGGTGGTCGAGGAGTGGAAGTGGCGAGGGGTGCCGGTGTGGTCCCATGCCGGGATCATCTGCACCGGCGAGACCTATAAAACCGTCGTGAAGCTGACCTTCGCCAAGGGCGCGTCGTTGGAGGATCCTTCGGGCTTGTTCAACTCCAGCCTCGAAGGCAACACCAGGCGCGCCATCGATCTCCATGAGAGCGATGAAATTGACGAGGGTGCCTTCAACCGGCATCCGCCGGATGACCGGCTCTTCGGCCATGATTGACACCAGGGACGGGCAGTCGCAAGCCCGCCCCCCTCCGTGAGCGATCAGATGCCCCGGCGGCCGGTAAATTCGGCGCGTCGGGTCGCGGAAGCTCCGATATTGTCCTCATCAAGACGCACCTCTCCCTTGGTTCTCGTTGGTACGCATAACAACCGGACCGCTCACGCCGGCGCTGGAGGTGGCTGCGGCCGGAGTTCCGCGATCAGTCGCAGAATCTCGGCGAACAGGCCCCTCGTCACGGCGACCTCGGCCATCTGGAAAGCGACATA